>CALYTD010000099.1 GCA_945486445.1 uncultured Prevotellaceae bacterium | reverse complement strand
CGCTTTTGCATACCGCGGTCTTCGGTGGTTGTTATGCTGCCTTTCCGCACTATTCTGATGTATATATCCACGTTGATTGCCATGAAGTTGCGTGCTGAGGCGAATGTTCTTACGGTGAAATCATCGTCTTCGTGCAGTGCGAAAGGCAGGAATTTCAGTTGTTCCTGGCACAGAAACTCCCTGCGAAAGAGGTATGCCCACACGCAGGGGAACAGGTTTCTGTCGTGCAAAAACGTCCTTGCCGGGTTGTATTCCTTATTATATTGCGGTATATATCGGCGGTAATAGGCGGTTTGTCCGCGCAGGTTTGTCTGCCGGGTGCTTATTCCCAGTATGTCAATCACGCCGCTTTCAAGGGCAGAAACCAGTTCTTTCGTGTCGCAATCGCAGTCTAATCTGTCGTCAGCATCAACGAAAAAGATGTATCGTCCGTGTGCTTTCTCCATGCCAGCGTTACGTGCCATGCTTGGTCCGAGGTTCTCTTGGTTAAGTAAAAGCATTGTGGGGTGGGCGTCCTTGCATTGCTTTAATACTTCGAGTGTGCTGTCTTTGGAACCGTCGTTGATGGCTATCACCTCCCTGCCGTGCCCTTTTAGGTCAAGGTTGTACACGCTTTCTACGCACGATTTGACATAGGGTGCGGCGTTATAAGCGGGTATTATGAATGTTACGAGTGGCTGTTCCATTTAGGAAAGGGTGCTGAGATAACCGAGTTTGTACATTGCAAACACCGTGAGGTTGGGCCTTTTGCCCAGCAGGTTGTGGCGCATGAGGGGGCGGAATATGCGGAACAGCAGTGCTGCGAGCCACTTTATGTGCCAGTGTTTCAGGCTTATCACCGCCTGCCCTACGTGTGAATGGGGCATCATCTTGTTGCCAAGGGAGTGTAATGTGCGCATGGCGGCTTCGGTCTTGGCTATGAATTGTGCGTTGGTTTCAAGCCCGGTGTGGAGCAGGGGGTTGTCGATGTGGGTTATGCTTATGCCTTTTTGTTGTAGTGTCACGCCGAAAAGGGTGTCTTCATAGCCGTATTCTCTGCATTGTTCATCAAAGGATACTGACTGCATGACGTCGTGTCTGACGCAGAGGTTGAATGGTGTTATGTGCTGATATGGTCGTTTGTTACGTTCTGCTGCGCTGCGATGGCGGTCTGCTGCCTTCTCATATCGGTGGCGTAGTGATACTGTTGGTGATGGCAGTGTGTCTTCATGGTGCAGTCCTCCGGATATCACTTGTGTGTGACCGGCGTCTTTTATTGCGGTGATTAGTTGCTGCGCGTAGTGCGGATTATCCACTTTTGCGTCGCTGTCGATGTATAACAGCCACTGTCCTTGTGCTTCTTTTGCGAGGTAGTTCTTTATGGCTGCGCGTCCGGTGTTGGTTGTTCGCCGTATGAAGCGGCAGTGTGGGAGTTCGTTTATGCGCAGGTTGGATATGTTGGTGACTTGGTCTTGGCTGCCGTCATCGGCTACAATGACTTCATAGTTGCAGTCTTCTGCCTCCAACTGTTGCTGCAATTCTGCTACCAGCGTGTAGCATTTGCAGTTGTATGTGGGTATGAGTACAGATAGTGTCATGCTTCTTCTATACTATACCGCCTATCTGTTGCATCACGTTGCGGTTTATTATCTTGCGTTCTTCGTCTTTTATCCAGCCCCATTTGTTGAAGTATTGTATGATGCTCAGTATGTGTATTAACAGCAGTCGCAGGCTTTTTCGTGAGCCGCGGGTAAAGGTATGGTATATGGAGACGCAGGGATAGTAGAGTGTTTTGTACTTCTTGTGTATTCGACGTGTTAGGTCTATGTCTTCTGCATACATGAAGAACTGTTCGTCAAACATGCCGACTTCGTCCACAGCACTCATTCTCAGGAACATGAAGCAGCCTGAGAGGAATGGCACGTTGAGTATTTTCGTGAAGCCGGATTGTTTTAATTCAAACAGGGCATTGCGTCGTTTGATGATGAAATGGGGTATGCACAGGCGGCCTATGAGGTCAAGTGGCGTTGGTAACATCTTTGCCAGACGTTGTATTTCGCCGTTGGGGTAGAGCACCTTGGGCATTATCTGTCCTACGTCCGGGTGCTCCTCCATGTATTTTATGAGTTTTGGCATTACCTCAGGACCGAACCATACGTCGGGGTTCACTACGAGGTGGTAGCGGCTTCCTTCTTTCATTGCCTCGCGTAATGCTACGTTATGTCCTCCGCCATAGCCGTTATTGTCATGGGGAAGGTATATGAGACGGAAGCCTGCCTCGGCTTTTCTCCGCAGTTCTGGCTCGCCTTTCAGCACTCTTCGTGCGAACTCCTGCATCTCGGCTTTTAGTTCCAGCATGGAATCAGAGTGGTCTATCACGTAGATTATGTCCACCGGCGAGGCGAAGAGACTACGCAATACGGGCTCAAATTCAAGCAGATGATGGTTGTATGTTACTACTGAGGCTGTTATTGTCATTAGGTTTGTCTTTGTTATATAAACGTACGACGCGTCTCTTTATTGTGTTTCGCCATGGTATGTGTGTTTTTGCACTGCCTTATAGTGCTTTTCCTGCGCAGTTGGGGCACAGGCCTTTCACTATGTATTCTGCTTCCTTGGCGTGGAATCCCTGCGGTAGTGGCACTTGGGGAATGGCGCAGTCTTCAAGGCAGTATGTCTTTCCGCAGTGCTGGCAGGTGAAGTGTATGTGGTTAATGTGACTGTTTGTCGCACAGCGGCACACGCAGTACTTCTGCTGTCCTGTGCCGTCGTCAACTTCATGTAGCATATCGTGTTCTGCAAACAGGCGCAGCGCACGGAAGATGCTTGACCTCTCCATTGTGGGCATCCAGCGTTCTACATCGGCAAGGGAGAAGGTTTCTCGTTGTCCCTGCACCTCTTTCCATACGAGGATGCGCACGGCTGTGGGTTTTACATCGTGGGCTTTCAGATATGATTCTATGGTGGTGTCTGGCATGGGACAACGGGATTCTTGGTTTGTAAGCGACTACAAAGTTACGGCTTTTTTTTTATTTACCGATGGTTTTTCTCCTTTTTTTGTCGTTACAGACACGAAATTAGTGCATCAGTGGCGTGCCGGCAGTGCAGGGAGAGGCAATGGTCATGGTATGACGCGTGACGGACGTATTTGTAATCAGCACCTGATTGCCCAATAATCAGCACCTGTTTGTAGTGTAATCAGGTGCTAATCACTGTGTAATCAGGTGCTGATTAGTTGTTTGGTTGTTAGGTAGTTTAGTTGTTTAGTTAATAGGGTGGAGGGTTGTTTGGTGGTTTAGTTGTTTAGATGCTTGGTTGATAGTTTCCTCGTCTCCTTATTTTCTGCGTGAATAGTGTATGGTGTGTGAAAATATGTGGAAAGTTATTACAATGGTGTTAACGATGTGTTTATTCGCCAAGTAGAGTGTTCTAAATGACTTGTCGCGGTGTTAATTTTGTATAAAAGGGTGTTATATCTGCTTGTAATATAGGAAATAATGAGTAACTTTGCAGTCGAAAACATATTAAAAGGCAAGAAGTTTCCGCCATGTCAGTTGTAAGACAACATGAAGGGTGTAATGGAACAATGTTGCAAAGATAGTTCAGGCGCACGGCATCGGGTAGCAAGCAGGCGGGAGATGCGCTCATGCAGAAGTAGGGATAACGGGACTTTAATGAGACATCATCAGGTGAACGCGCGTAAGAAAAGCAGAGATATATAATACATAACAATAAAAAAGTACAAGAAATGAAAAAACTATTGACTGTTGCAGCGCTCGCTGCGATGCTGGTTTCATGCGGAGGCGGAAAGCAGGGCAAGCCTGATTTCGGTGATAACGAGTACGCTGTACGCACGCTCGGTACCTCAGACGCAAGTTTGCAGAGTACCTATCCTGCTACATTCAAAGGTGTACAGGACGTGGAGATACGCCCGAAAGTGGCTGGTTTCATAACCAAAATCTACGTGAAGGAAGGACAGCAGGTGTCTGCTGGACAGCCGTTGTTCGAGATAGATAACGTCACTTACAAGGCGGCAGTTAACCAGGCGCAGGCCGCTGTGACCGCAGCACAGAGCCAGGTGAACACCGCGAAACTCTCATACGAGAACGCTCAGAAACTGTTTGACAACAACGTGATAGGTGAGTTTGAACTACAGTCATCAAAAAACCAATATGAAAGTGCCTTGGCTAACCTCGGACAGGCAAAGGCTAACCTTGCCTCCGCACAGGAGACACTTAGCTTCTGCTCCATCAAGGCACCCACATCAGGCTTTGTTGGCTCACTGCCCTACAAGGTGGGAGCACTGGTAAGCTCTTCAAGCGCAGAGGCATTGACAACCATCTCCAACGGTTCTCAGGTGGAAGTATATTTCTCTCTGAACGAGAAAGACATGCTGGAGCTCACACGTAAGTATGGCTCAGCACAGGCAGGAATAAGCAGTTTCCCCGCGGTGAAACTGCAACTGGCTGACGGAACCATATATGAGAACGAAGGAAAAGTGACAAAGGCAAGCGGAGTAATAGATCCCAAGACGGGCGCCACAAGCCTCATAGCAGTGTTCCCCAACCCTAAGCACATACTGAAGTCAGGCGGTTCAGGACGCATCGTGATGCCTTACACCGCTTCCGCGGCCATCATTATACCGCAGGACGCTACCGTAGAAGTGCAGGACAAGCACTTTGTATATATAGTAGGAAAGGACAATAAACTGAAATACACAGAGATAACGATAGACACTCAGAACGATGGGCAGAACTATATAGTAACCTCTGGACTGAAAAAAGGTGACCGCATCGTTGTAAACGGCGTGAACTCATTGCAGGAAGGCATGGAGATAAAGCCGCTGACAGAAGCAGAGTACGCCAAGAAACTCAAGAAAGCCGAAGAACTCGGAAAGGTACAAGACCAGGGAGTAATAGCCGTCGGAAAGGCGCTTAGAGGATAAAATAATGGTTATAGGTTGCGGGTTTAAGGTGTTTGGTCGGTTCGTTCACCAGCAATGACACCGAATAACAAACCCGAAAGACCTACAACCCAAAACCTATAACCCCAAACCAGAAATACAAATGAAACTCGATAACTTTATCAATAGACCGGTGCTGTCCACCGTTATCTCAATAGTCATTGTGATACTCGGTGCCATCGGTATGGCAACCTTGCCTATTGAGCAGTATCCAGACATCGCACCACCAACGATAAGCGTATCTGCATACTACTCAGGAGCGGACGCACAGACAGTACAAAACTCCGTCCTCGCCCCGCTGGAGGAGCAGATAAACGGTGTGGAAGGCATGACGTATATGACGTCATCAGCTACCAATGAGGGTACCGCA
>CALYTD010000098.1 GCA_945486445.1 uncultured Prevotellaceae bacterium | reverse complement strand
CTGCACATCTCAGGACCGTTCAATATACAGTATATGGCACGTGAAAATGACATACTCGTCATCGAGTGTAACCTGCGTGCCTCACGTTCTTTCCCGTTTGTCAGCAAGGTCTTGAAACTGAACCTTATCGACCTCGCCACGAAGATAATGCTCGGCGTACCCGTTGAGAAACCGTCCAAAAACCTCTTTGACCTCGATTACGTCGGCATCAAGGCGAGTCAGTTCTCCTTTAATCGCTTGCAGAAGGCTGACCCCGTGCTCGGTGTGGACATGGCATCAACGGGTGAGGTGGGCTGTATAGGCAATGACACCTCATGCGCACTGCTGAAAGCCATGCTCTCCGTAGGCCACCGTATCCCGAAAAAGAACATACTGCTCTCCACAGGATCAACAAAACAGAAGGCAGAGATGATGGATGCCGCAAAGATGCTTGTCAAACACGGTTACCAACTCTATGCCACAGGCGGAACATACAAGTTCCTTACCGATAACGGCATACCGAGTGTGGAAGTGTTCTGGCCGTCAGACGCAGGCAAGACACCACAGGCCCTCGATATGCTCCACAACAAGGAGATAGACATGGTGGTCAACATACCGAAGAACCTGACCGTACGTGAGTTGGACAACGGCTACAAGATACGCCGTGCCGCCATAGACCTCAACATACCGCTAATCACCAACTCCCGCCTTGCATCGGCGTTTATCAACGCCTTCTGCACCATGCCCCTTGACGAGATAGCAATCAAGCCCTGGCAGGATTACAAATAAACGGAGAAGGGTGACACGTTAACAAACCAGTAAAAAGGTGCAGATTACACTGCAATCAAGTGCTGATAGCAGTGTAATCAGCACCTGATAACACGGCAATCAGGTGCTGACCACATCGGCATAGCGATGCAGAAAGACTGTCAGCCACAAAAAGAAACATTAGACCCACATTAATAAAGAAAAAGAAAAAGATATTATGCAGAACATTTTTCGTGGACTTGGCATAGCCCTCGTCACACCGTTCAATGAGGATGGCACAGTGGACTACGAGTCACTTACCAACATCATCGCCTACCAGTTGGACAATGGCGCCGACTTCCTATGTATTCTTGCCACGACGGGCGAGACACCCTGCCTGTCGCCAAAAGAATATTATGAGGTCAAACAGTTTATTGTCAAGCAGGTAGCAGGTCGTGTCCCCCTGCTCATGGGCTGTGGAGGAAACAATACAGCCGCCGTTATTGAGACACTGAAAACCTTTGACTTCAGTGGCATTGACGGCATACTCTCAGTGTGCCCATACTACAACAAACCCTCACAAGAAGGACTATACCAGCATTTCAAGGCAATAGCAGCAGCAACAAAACTGCCCATAGTACTGTATAACGTACCCGGACGCACAGGCATAAACCTCAAACCAGAGACCACCTGCCGCCTCGCAGCAGACTGCGACAACATCGTTGCCATCAAAGAAGCAAGCGGTTCCATAGAACAAGTAGATGAAATCATAAAACGCAAGCCCGCAGACTTTGAAGTGCTCTCAGGCGACGATTCACTCACCTTCCCCATGATAGCGTGCGGAGCAGTAGGCGTAATCTCCGTCATAGGCAACGCCCTGCCAAAAGAATTCTCACGAATGATACGCCTGGAGTTCCGTGGCGAGTTTGAAGCCGCACAGAAAATACACCATAAATTCACAGACCTTTACAGCCTACTCTTTGTAGATGGCAATCCAGCCGGCGTCAAGGCACTGATGAATGAAATGGGCCTGCTGAAGAATATACTACGTCTCCCGCTCGTACCTACACGCCTGACAACCCGTCAGAAGATAGCACAAGTATTGAAAGACCTAAAACTCTGATATGGAAAACAGCGTTTCCCTTGACCTCATGGAGTTCATAGAACGCAACATACTTCCACGCTATGCCACGTTCGACGCAGCGCATAACATGGAACACGTGATGCATGTCATAAAGGCATCAGGCTCACTCGCACGGCGAATGGGAGCAGATGCCAACATGGCATACACCGTAGCAGCGTACCATGACTTGGGGTTGCAGGGACCGCGAGCCATACACCACCTCACAAGCGGCAAGATACTACGTGCCGACAGAAGACTGGAAAAATGGTTCACAGCACAACAAATAGAAACCATGGCGCAGGCAGTAGAAGACCACAGAGCCTCGGCCTCGCGCGCGCCACGCTCCATATACGGAAGAATAGTAGCAGAAGCAGACCGTGACCTGATGCCAGAAACAGTGTTCAGACGAACCATACTCTTCGGAAAAGAACACTACCCAGAGAAGACAGAAGAAGAACAATGGCAGAGATTCCGTGAACACATACAGCAGAAATACTCCGTGTCAGGATATATACACCTCTGGATAACAGGCTCAGAAAACGAGAAAAACCTGAAAGAACTACGCAGCATAATAGCAAACGAACAACAGTTGCGCAAGACATTCATAAGAATATACAACGAACTAAGCACTGACGCAAGATGAGCGCAGCAGGAAAAAAAACGGCAAAAGAAGCAGGCACCAACACAATCAGGGCGTGGTACCTCGCCGCAAGGCCCAAGACGCTCACAGCAGCCGCCGTGCCCGTAATGCTCGGAGCCGCATACGCCTGGCACATCACAGGCGGAACAGACTACAGGTTCACTGCAATGACACTCTGTTTCACGTTCGCCTTCATCATGCAGATAGACGCCAACTTCGTCAATGACTACTATGACTGCCTGAGAGGAAACGACAACGAGACACGCCTCGGCCCCAAAAGAGCCTGTCAGCAAGGCTGGATAACACTGCCAGCAATGCGTAAAGCAATAGCCATCACCTCGCTGCTCGCCAGCATAACAGGCCTCCCATTAGTCATATACGGTGGGTGGGAAATGATAGCAATAGGCGCATTATGCCTGCTTTCAGCTTCCTATATACCACATCACTGGCAGGAAAAGCCATGGGAGACCTGCTCGTACTGACATTCTTCGGCCTAATACCATGCAGTCTGACAACATATGTCATACTACCCGAACACCAACAACAATTCAAGGAAATGCCGTGGGCAATAGCATTAGCCTGCGGAATAGTAGTGGACACACTGCTGCTGGTGAACAATTACCGTGACATAGACAACGACAAAGCATCAGGAAAAAACACACTCGTGGTAAAAATAGGGAAGAAAGCCACCGAGTGGATATACCTGATGACAGTACCAGCAGCACAAATAATAATCATTACCCAGACAAACAACCCCATACAGGGCATACTCCTGTCGCTGCCAACACTCCTTTTGCACCTGCACACATGGAAGACAATGCGCAGAATAAAACAAGGAAAAGCACTAAACAAAGTCTTAGGAATGACAGCCCGCAACATACTTATCTTCGGAATAATGACAACTCTACATATCATTATCGCATAAAAATGACGATTATATGCACAAAAAGACATATTTGTGCATATAAATTTTGCTATTTTCAAATAAAATCAGTACCTTTGCTCCGCAAAGTCAGATACAGTGCAGAAAACACACCGCCGCAACCTGTCGGCCAGTGTGTAGCCACACATGATATTAAACGCTAACAAACGTAGCCCAAAGCACAACCATATATCCAAAAACAAGATACAAAAACAGCAAAGTCAAGAAAGAACTTTAAACAATAAATCAATGAAGAAGTACAATTTTAATGCGGGTCCTTCAATGCTCCCACGTGAAGTTATCGAGGCGACAGCCGCACAGTGCCTGGACTTTAACGGCTCAGGACTATCTCTGATGGAAATCAGTCACCGCGCAAAAGATTTCCAGCCCGTTGTTGACGAGGCCGTATCACTGTTCAAAGAACTCCTACAGATACCAGAAGGATACTCAGTTATCTTCCTCGGCGGTGGCGCATCGCTTGAGTTCTGCATGATACCTTACAACTTCCTTGAGAAAAAAGCCGCTTATCTCAATACCGGTGTGTGGGCAAAGAAGGCCATGAAGGAAGCAAAACTGTTTGGAGAAGTAGTAGAAGTAGCGTCCTCAGCAGAGGCAACATACACATATATCCCAAAAGATTACACCATTCCCGCAGACGCAGATTACTTCCATATCACGTCAAACAACACTATCTACGGTACAGAAATACGCAAGGATATAGACTCACCAGTACCAGTAATAGCAGATATGTCCTCCGATATATTCTCACGTCCGTTAGATGTAAGCAAGTACGGAATGATATATGGCGGTGCGCAGAAGAACCTCGCAATGGCCGGTGTAACATTCGTTATCGTCAAAGAAGACCTACTTGGCAAGGTAAGTCGCCAGATACCAACAATGCTTGACTACCGCACTCACGTGGAAAAAGGCTCTATGTTCAACACTCCTCCTGTCGTTCCGATATACTCAGCACTAGAAAATCTCCGCTGGATAAAGCGTAATGGCGGTGTAGCAGAGATGGAAAAACGAGCACAGCAGCGTGCAGAAATAGTATATGGAGAGATAGATCGTAACAAACTCTTTAAGGGAACAGCCAACGTTGAGGACCGCTCACTGATGAACCTATGCTTCGTTATGAATGAAGAATACAAGGAACTCGAGCAGGACTTCCTTAACTTCGCCATGAAGGAGCGCGGTATGGTTGGCATAAAGGGTCACCGTTCCGTAGGTGGTTTCCGTGCATCATGTTACAATGCGCAGACTATTGAGGGCTGCGAGGCACTCGTTGCCTGCATGAAGGAGTTTGAGGCAAAGCACTAATTGTTTGGTGTCAGGTTGTTGGTTGAAGGTTTTAGGTTGGCCGTGAACCGTATAAGGCGAAGTGACCTAAAACCTATAACCAAAAACCTGATACCACAAACTAAGATAAAATCATGGCAAAAGTATTAATAGCAACAGAAAAGCCTTTCGCCGCAACGGCGGTGTCAGGCATCAAGGAAGTCATAGAGGGCGCGGGATTTGAACTTGTCCTACTTGAGAAATACACTGAGAAGGCGCAGCTTCTTGCTGCTGTTGCCGATGTAGATGCTATCATCATCCGTTCAGACAAGGTCGATGCAGAGGTTCTTGACGCTGCAAAGAACCTGAAAATAGTGGTTCGTGCCGGTGCTGGTTATGACAATGTGGACCTTGAAGCGGCTACTGCACATAATGTAGTAGTAATGAATACCCCTGGTCAGAACGCCAATGCTGTGGCAGAACTCGTCCTTGGTCTCCTCGTATATGCTGTTCGTAACTTCTACAATGGTAAGGCTGGCAGTGAACTTATGGGCAAGAAACTCGGCATTCTTGCGTTCGGCAATGTAGGACGCAATGTTGCCCGTGTGGCAAAAGGCTTCGGAATGGATGTTTATGCATAC
>CALYTD010000097.1 GCA_945486445.1 uncultured Prevotellaceae bacterium | reverse complement strand
AGCAGGTAACCGAATAGCATACCTCCGAGGTGTGCTACGTGTGCCACGCCGTCGCTCTGCTGTGACAGTGCCATGAACAGTTCTATGGCTATGTATCCGCACACAAACCATTTCGCCTTGATAGGAATTGGCAGCGGGAAGATAAACATCCTCTCCTCCGGGAACGTCATGCCGAAGGCCAGCAAGATGCCGTATATGCAGCCCGACGCGCCTACGGTAGTCATGCCGTTCAGTGCCGTGCGGTCAAGGGGCGACAGGTGCAGCAGGTCGCTCAGTGTCCCTCCCTGCTCAGCTACAAGAGAATAGACCATTGCCGCCTGGGACAGTTCCTGGCACAGGGCCGCACCCAGTCCGCATACGAAATAGTATGTCAGGAAGCGTTTTGCGCCGAAGGTACGCTCTATCACGCCACCGAACATCCACAGTGCGAACATGTTGAAGAACAGGTGCATGAACGAGGCGTGCATGAACATATATGTCACTAACTGGTAGATGTAGAACTCTGAGGCCTGTACGTAGTGCAGGCCGAAGAGCGAATTGAGGTTCACTCCCCTTCCTGCCAGCACTATATATGCGAGGTAACAGATGCCGTTAATGATGAGCAGGTTCTTTGTTATGGGTGGTATGATACGCATAATCTGCTGTCTTTTGAAGTTAAAACTGTGATTATCGGGCGTTTGTGATGCCGTGATGATGAATCGTCTGCAAAAGTACGAAAAAAGAAGCAAAAAGCTTTCTCATACTGATAAATTAGCGTAAAAAACTATCTTTTTTAAGGATTTTCATAAAATATTTAATGAAAAAGTTTGTATAATCAAAGTAAAATCTTAACTTTGCATCGAAATCTACTATTTATTATCAGAATCTACTATTAATAAACGATTTAATTCCTAATTACACAATGAACAAAACAGAATTGGTAAAGAAGATCTCAGAGAAGGCCGGTCTTTCTCAGGCAGATAGCAAGAAGGCACTTGAGGCAACTCTTGAGTCAATAAAGGAGGCTCTTGCAGCAAACGAGTCCGTTGCCCTCATCGGCTTTGGCACATTCTCCGTAACGGAGCGTCCAGCACGTCAGGGCATCAACCCAAGGACAAAGGAGACTATTGAGATTGCCGCAAAGAAGGTGGCAAAGTTCAAGGCTGGTGCATCTCTTATCTAAGTCGGAAGAAATAACTTCTTATATGACAAGCCATCTCCGCTGTTCCAGTAGGGCAGTGGAGGTGGTTTGTTGTCGTTCAGCCATCATCTCCCGGCACGTTTCATAGGCGTTGCCTGCACCCAGAGCCCGTCTCTGTCGCCCCTTCGGGGCTTACCAACCTAAAACCTACACCCCCCAACCCCCAACCTAAAACCTACAACCTCCAACCTAAAACCTCCCACCTCCCACCTCCCACCTCCAAAAAACATCCACAAGACACGTTATGAAGATTAAGAAAAAGACAACACTGTCACTCCTTTTCACCGCTATGTGTTCGGCGGCGGCTGCCCAACAGAGGCAGGAACTGAACATGCCCATTATCCAGACCAGCTACACGGCAGACCCCGCGCCATACGTGCACGGTGACACGGTCTATCTATACACCACCCACGATGAGGACGACGCCGAGGGCTTCAAGATGAAGGACTGGCTGCTCTACACCTCCACCGACATGGTGAACTGGCAGGACCACGGTGCCGTGGCATCGCTCAAGGACTTCAAATGGTATAAGGGCGACAACGGCGCATGGGCGGAGCAGGTCGTGGAACGCAACGGCAAGTGGTATATGTACTGCCCCATCCACGGCCACGGCATAGGCGTGCTTGTGGCGGACTCGCCCTTCGGACCTTTCAAAGACCCCCTGGGCAAGCCGCTCGTATGGCAGAAAGAGCACTGGGATGACATTGACCCCACCGTGTGGATAGACGATGACGGGCAGGCATACATGTACTGGGGCAACCCGAACGTGTATTACGTGAAGCTCAATGAGGACATGATTTCCTACTCGGGCGACATCGTTCAGCTGCCGAAAATAAAGGACTATCAGGAAGGCCCGTGGCTTTGGAGCAGGAAAAACGCCAAGGGCGAGAAGAAATACTACCTCGCCTTCGCCTCCACCTGTTGCCCGGAAGGCATAGGATATGCCATGAGCGACACGCCGACAGGGCCGTGGGAGTATAAAGGGCACATAATGAACCACACGCCGCAGACACGCGGAAACCATCCGGGCATCATCGAATACAAGGGCAAGTCATACTGTTTCGGGCTCAACTATGACATCTTCCGCATGGAGACCGGCCGCCATGCCGAGCGGAGGTCGGTGTCTGCCGCGGAGATGGAGTACAATAGTGACGGCACAATCAAGGAACTGCCGTACTTCCTCCACTGCAAACTGGAGCAGGTGGGGACGTTCAACCCGTACCGGCGCGTGGAGGCCGAGACCATGGCATGGGGCTACGGCCTGAAGACCACACGCCAGAACCCCTCCGGTCCGTGGAATCCCACGCTCTTCGTGACCGACATTGACGACGGGGAATATATCCTTGTCAAGGGCGTTGACTTCGGAAGCGGGGCGGCGTCGTTCACGGCCTCATGCTCGGCGCAGCTTTACGGCGGCACGATAGAGGTGCGTCTCGACGCTCCGGACGGCAAGCTGGCCGGTACGCTGGCCGTTACCAACACCCGGTTCAAGTACAGGGAGTTCTCCTGCAAGCTGAAAGGCGCGGCGGGAGTACATGACCTTTACCTCGTGTTCAAAGGCAACGCATGGCAGAAAAGAAACCTCTTCAACTTTGACTGGTGGCAGGTGAAGAAGCAGTAAGACAACTATCCTAAACATAACGGACATGAAAAGAACACTATCATCACTCATCCTCGCCATGACGTGCACCCTTTACGCCACGGCGCAGAAGCTGGAATTCTTTACTCCCTCCATTGTCCGCGTCACCAAGACGGCAGGCGGCAATGACGTGAACAAACAGAGTCTTGTGGTCACGGCAGCGCCGCAGAAAGTGGCGGTGGCGGTGAAAGACGACGGAAACACCGTGACATATAAGACAAAGGCACTGACCGTGACCGTTGACAAGGCCACGCAGACGGTCTCCTTCGCCACCCGTGGCGGCACGAAACTTATGTCGGAAGGCGGTCATGCCTTCACACCCATCACGGAAGGGGTGGACAAAAGCAGGTACAGGGTAAGGCAGGCGTTCGCCCTTGACAAGGAAGAACCGATATACGGCATAGGCATGATGCAGAACGGGAAGATGAACCTGCGCGGGGAACACCGCAAGATGCAGCAGTCAAACCTCGAAGACTTCGCCCATTTCTTCCAGAGTATAAAGGGCTACGGCGTGTATTGGGACAACTATTCACCTACCACCATCAACGACAACGGGACCTTGGAGCTGGAGAGCCAGGTGGGAGAGATGGTGGACTATTACTTCATGTACGGCGGCGATGCAGACGGCGTGATACGCGCCATGCGCCACCTTACGGGACAGGTGCCCATGCTTCCGCTGTGGACTTACGGCTTCCACCAGAGCCGCGAGCGTTACAAGACGCAGGGCGAACTGCTCGAAGTGGTGAGGAAGTACCGTGACATGAAGATACCCTTTGACGGAATCATACAGGACTGGCAGTACTGGGGCAGCAACTACACATGGAACGCCATGGAGTTCATCAACCCCGACTTCGGCAATGCGCAGGCAATGATAGACGAGGTGCACAAGAACAACGCCCGCATCTCCATCAGTATATGGTCCTCTTTCGGTCCAATGACAAAGCCTTACAGGGAGTTGGCGGATAAGAAACTGCTCTTCCACTTCTCCACATGGCCGGAGTCCGGCCTCGCACAGTGGCCTCCCCGCAAGGACTATCCCTCCGGTGTGCGTGTCTATGACTGCTATTCGCCGGAGGCGAGGGACATCTATTGGCAGAACCTTTCACGCCTTCACAAGATGGGCATAGACGGATGGTGGATGGACTCCACCGATCCCGACCACTGCGACTATAAGGAATCCGACCTCGACGAGACGTGCTCCATGGGCAGTTGGCGCTCCGTGCGCAACGCATACTCACTCATGACCGTGGGCGGCGTTGACCAGCACCAGCGTGCCGCCGACTCGCTCAAGCGACCGTTCATACTCACACGCTCCTTCTTCGCGGGTCAGCAACGCTATGGAGCCAACACGTGGAGCGGCGATGTGGGCAGCTCTTGGCAGACGCTGCGCAACCAGGTGCCGCTGTGCCTGAACCATACCCTGTGCGCAAACCCCAATGTCAACACCGACATAGGCGGCTTCTTCGCCAACGCCTACAACCGCAGGCACGGCGACAACAGCGCCACCCGCAACCCGCAGTATCAGGAACTCTACGTGCGGTGGATGCAGTTCGGCCTCTTCTGCCCCATGATGCGCAGCCACGGAACAGAGGTTTACAGAGAACTGTACTACTACGGCAAGCCCGGAGAACCCGTCTATGACGCGCTGCTCAGTGCTGTAAAGATGCGTTACCGCCTGCTGCCGTACATATATAGCCACAGTTGGCAGGTGAGCAAGGAGGGGGATTCCTTCATGCGAGCACTGATGATGGACTTCAAAGACGACCGTAACACGTGGAACAACGGCCGCGAGTTCATGTTCGGCCGCAGCCTCCTCGTGTGCCCCGTGGTTGATCCGCTGTTCACAAAAGAGAAGATAGTGAAGACAGACGAGAACTCAGGCTGGGACAAGAGCGACAACCCAGAGTATGCCAACGGCTGGCCGGTGGTGGACTGGAGGCAGAAGAAGACGTACAGCGTGTATCTTCCGCAGGGTGCGGAGTGGTATGACTTCTGGACGGGAGAACGCCACAGTGGCGGAAAGACAATGGAGGCCGCCGCACCGATAGACCACTCGCCGCTGTTCGTAAGGGCTGGTAGCATACTGCCAATAGGGCAGGACATGCAGTATTGCAACGAGAAACCATGGGATAACATCACGCTGCGCGTATATCCCGGAGCCGATGCCACGTTCACGCTGTACGAAGACGAGGGCGATAACTACAACTATCTCAAGGGACATTACACCGAGATAGCGATGAAGTGGGACGACAACCGTCGCACACTCACCCTCCTACCGCGCCGCGGAGCCTTCAAAGGAATGCTGCAGAAGCGCACATTCATAGTGCAGTTGCCCGACGGCGCACGTAAATCCGTGGCATATAACGGCAAGAAAGTGACGGTGAAAATGTAATACAAGCATTGCCCACAGGCAGAATAACAACAGCGCCGCCCGCTGGCAGGACATCTCTCCCGCTGCGGGCGGCGGCGTTTTTTCTTCCCTCGGCGGTGTTTTTTTCGCTTCGGTAGGCGGCGGTTCTGTCACCCCTCGTCGCACGTTGTGCTCCTCGCCTGCCGGCTTCGGGGTTCCCAATAC
>CALYTD010000096.1 GCA_945486445.1 uncultured Prevotellaceae bacterium | reverse complement strand
TAGACTTCTGTTCCTTTTCTGTTATGAATTATAAGTGATAAATGATGATTTATGAGTTCTTCACTATCCACAAAACACTCAGCTCTGACACTTCGCCTGCGAAGGACAACGCACTGTTAACTGACAACTCATAACTGATAAATCATAATTGCCTGTATCTGTGCAGGATTGTGTCATGCTTCATCGAAGGCATGGCAGGCTATGGCGAGATGAAACGAGGCGAAAGATGGTCAAAAAAAATATCTGCAGTCTAATAACCAATTGGGTATTCTTTTTTTCGGAACAATGGAACGTAAAACATAAAGCCACGGAACATTGGATATTCAGGCAGTAACATTGGTGGAGACACAACCGTTCTTAGGGAAAATACTGCCTGTAAGAGCAGCGTGACAATAGCATTTCCTTCATCCAAAGGCATGAAAAATACAAAAAAGCCATGCCAGATTACTCCAGCATGGCCTCTTGTTTTGTTATTGAGTAAAAATCATTTACTCCTCAGACCAGTCCATCTTTGTCTGGCGAACATATGTCTGGTAACGACGCTTAGCCATCTTCTGTGCCTCGGCGAAGAGTTCATCAGCCTCTTCTGGATATGCCTTCTTGACAGAAAGATAACGTACCTCACCCATGAGGAAGTCCTGGAACTTATCCCACTGTGGCTCCTTAGAGTCAAGAGTAAATGGATTCTTACCCTGCTCTGCCAACTCTGGGTTGTAACGCCACAGGTGCCAGTAACCACATTCAACGGCACGTGCCTCCTCGGCTTGGCTGCGACCCATGCCACCCTTTATCTTCAAACCGTGGTTGATACATGGAGCGTAAGCGATAACGAGTGATGGTCCGTGGTAAGCCTCTGCCTCACGGAAGGCCTTTAAGCACTGAGCGTTGTCAGCACCCATAGCAACCTGTGCTACGTAAACATAGCCGTAAGTTGTAGCTATCATACCAAGGTCCTTCTTCTTTATACGCTTACCCTGTGCAGCGAACTGCGCAATAGCACCGAGCGGAGTAGCCTTTGAAGCCTGACCACCAGTGTTAGAGTAAACCTCTGTATCAATTACGAAGATGTTGAGGTCCTCACCAGAAGCGAGAACGTGGTCAAGACCACCGTAACCAATATCGTATGAAGCACCGTCACCACCGATAATCCACTGTGAACGCTTGATGAGGTAGTGATCAAGAGTCTTCAACTCCTGACATACAGAGCAACCCTTAGCGGCACCCTCAGCAATGTATGGCTTGAGAATAGCAGCAAGACGCTTTGTCTCCTCTGCGTCCTCACGCTTCTCTATCCACTCAGCAGCGGCTGCCTTGTACTCCGCAGGTGCGCTTTCAGTCTCAACAACCTGCTGGAGAAGCATTGCAACACGCTCCTTCATCTTCTTGTTACCGATGACCATACCAAGTCCGAACTCACAGAAGTCCTCGAAGAGAGAGTTGTCAAAGGCAGGGCCCTGACCCTTATCGTTCTTCGTATAAGGAGTAGAAGGTATAGACGCAGAATAGATTGAAGAACAACCAGTAGCGTTAGCTATAATCTCACGGTCACCAAAGAGCTGTGATATGAGCTTAACATATGGTGTCTCACCGCAACCAGCACAAGCACCTGAGAACTCGAAGAGAGGTGTTGCGAACTGTGAGTTCTTTGGAGACTGCTTGATATCAACAAGGTCTTGCTTAGACTTAACGTTCTTAACAAGGTAGTCCCAGCCCTTAGCCAACTCCTGCATCTCTGTCTTATCAGGATTGTATGGTACCATAGTAAGAGCCTTCTCACCCTTCTTGCCAGGACATACATCAGCACAGTTACCGCAACCAAGACAGTCAAGAGGAGACGGAGCAATAACAAAGTGCATACCCTTCATTGCTGCCGGAGCCTTGATTTCCTGTGTAGGACCGTTGTAACCATTAAGTTCCTCGTCTGTAAGAACAAACGGACGGATTGCTGCGTGAGGACATACGAAAGAACACTTGTTACACTGGATACAGTTCTCAACGTTCCATACAGGAACGAAAGCCTCAACACCACGCTTCTCGTATGCAGCGGTACCATTCTCCCATGTACCGTCAACAGTATCGAACTTAACAAAGTCAGACACCTTGAGCAGGTCACCTGCCTGTGCATTGATAGGACGTACCAATTCCTTAACGAATGCTGGTGCATCGTCCTCTACCTTAACATCGTCAGCAAGGTTAGCCCATGCTGGGTCAACAGCAAGCTTCTTGTATTCACCACCACGGTCAACAGCAGCGTAGTTCTTGTCAACAACATCCTGACCCTTCTTACCATAAGACTTAACAATGAACTTCTTCATCTGCTCAACGGCAAGGTCAACAGGGATAACCTCTGTAATACGGAAGAACGCTGACTGCAGGATAGTGTTGGTACGATTGCCAAGACCTATCTCCTGAGCTATCTTTGTTGCGTTGATATAGTAAACAGTAATGTTCTTCTGAGCGAATACACGCTTTACCTTATTAGGTATGAAGTTCACAAGTTCTTCACCTTCAAAGATTGTATTAAGCAGGAAAGAACCGTTCTCACGAATACCACGTGTCACGTCATACATATTAAGGTATGCCTGTACGTGGCAAGCCACAAAGTTAGGAGTGGTTATCTGATAGGTAGAACGTATTGGTTCATCACCGAAACGGAGGTGTGAACAAGTGAAACCACCAGACTTCTTTGAGTCGTAAGAGAAGTAAGCCTGACAGTGTTTGTCGGTGTTATCACCGATAATCTTAACAGAGTTCTTGTTTGCACCTACTGTACCGTCTGCGCCCAAACCGAAGAACTTTGCCTCGTATATTGACTTTCCTCCGAGTGCCATCTCTTCTACAGCGGGGAGTGAAGTGTTTGTAACGTCATCAACGATACCTACTGTGAAGTGATTCTTTGGCTCTGGGAGTTCGAGGTTGTTGAACACAGAGATTATCTTTGCCGGTGTAATGTCAGAAGAACCGAGACCATAACGGCCGCCAACGATAAGCGGACGGTTCTCTACATCGTAGTAAGCTGACTTGACATCGAGGTATAGTGGCTCGCCTTCTGCGCCTGGTTCTTTTGTACGATCAAGCACAGCAATCTTCTTACAGGTTGCTGGTACTGCTGCAAGCAGGTGCTTTACAGAGAACGGACGATAGAGGTGTACGTTTATCATACCTACCTTCTTGCCCTGAGACACGAGATAGTCAATGGCTTCCTTGGCTGCTTCGCATGCAGAACCCATAAGTATTATTACGTTTTCTGCGTCTTTTGCGCCGTAGTAGTTGAACAGATGATACTCGCGTCCTGTTATTTCTGATATTTTTGCGCAGTACTTTTCTACTACTTCTGGTATTGCGTCATAGTATGTATTACATGCTTCACGGTGTGTGAAGAATGTCTCTGGGTTCTCTGCTGTACCGCGTGTTACTGGGCGTTCTGGTGTGAGTGCACGGTTGCGGAAGTCCTCAACGTACTCCTGTGGTGTGATAGCCTTTATGTCCTCCATGTCCATCACTTCTATCTTGTGATATTCATGAGAGGTACGGAAGCCGTCAAAGAAGTTGATGAATGGTACTTTTGTTTCGAGTGTTGCAAGGTGTGGCACTGCTGTAAGGTCCATTACTTCCTGTACAGAGCTTGATGCGAACATTGCGAAGCCTGTCTGACGGCATGCCATTACGTCCTGATGGTCACCGAAGATACACAGTGAGTGTGATGCTAGTGTACGTGCTGACACGTCAAACACGCATGGGAGCAACTCACCTGCTATCTTATACATATTAGGAATCATGAGTAACAGGCCCTGTGAAGCGGTGAACGTGGTTGTCAGTGCACCTGCCTGTAATGAACCGTGTACTGCTCCGGCAGCACCGCCTTCTGACTGCATTTCCTGTACAAGGACTGTCTGTCCCCACATGTTCTTACGTCCACGTGCGGCCCAGTCATCGGTGTGCTCCGCCATTGGAGACGATGGTGTGATTGGATAGATTGCTGCAACTTCTGAGAACATGTAGCTCACGTGTGCTGCTGCTTCGTTACCATCACAAGTGATAAACTTTTTTTCTTTAGCCATTGTTTTGTTTTTATAAGATAAGATTTAATGTTGTTTGTTGTATTTTTCTTTTTTTTGTATGGTTATGTTTTGTTATTTCTTCTGTTGTTTAGTACAAGAAGCCCAACAACCACAGTGGTATTATGTTGTCACTTACTGTGTTGTCTGTGTATTGGCAATATACTGTCCCTTGGCTTCCAAACCTTGGAATGTCTCCATCCCTGCATATTTTGAAGTGTTTTTCTGCGTCTATGGTGTAGTATAGGTCTCTGCTTGACTGGTTTACCTTATGGTCTTTCCACATGGTATTGACGAAGAAGGTCTCCATCAGCGTGTGATGCTCGAAGTTTATCGGCAGTATTGCCTGATAGAGGTTAGGGTTATGGAGCATTACTTTTGTCGGCTTCTTGGGGAATTTCTGCCCTACCGGGTAGATGATGTTTATCAATCGTGCGTCTGCCAGATATTTTATATAGTTCATCACCGTTGCCCTGCTTGTCTTCATCTCGTGCGCCAACTGGCTTACGTTAGGGGCTTGTGGTCCTGCCACTGCCAATAGGTAGAACAGTTTTTTTATCTTTGTGAGATATTTCAGTTCTATCTGCTTTATCATCAGTATGTCCACTTCTGTCATCATGTTCATGGATTTGAGGAGATTTTCTGCAAAGTCTCCTTTTTCTCTGAACAGGGGATAGAATCCGTGGTGTATGTATTCCAAGAAATATTCTTGTGGATTGACTCTTGCGAGTATTTCTCCTACCAGTTGTTCTTTGTGTCTTAGTATCTCGTCAAGTGTCAGTATGGGCAGTTCTTTCCTTGTTTTGAGGTTCAAGAACTCCCTGAACGAGAAGCCTCTGAGATTATAGCTCTTCACTATGTCGCCCAACTCTGGGTTTTCGCGCTTCAACCTCATCACGCTTGAGCCTGAGAATACTATCTTCAGTTTAGGGTAAAGGTCATAGCATCTGCGCAACTCCCTGCTCCAGTCAAACTGCTTGAACACCTGATCTATCAGCAACACTCTTCCTCCCTGCCTGTAAAAGTCGCCGGCAAAGTCTGCTATTCCTCGGCCCTGGAAGTAAAAGTTGTTCATGTTTATATACAGACACTTTCGGTCATCAAGGTTGAAGTTCTCCTTTGCATACTGCAACAGGAAGGTTGTCTTGCCTATTCCTCGCGTTCCTTTTATACCTATCATTCTCGCACTCCAGTCTATCTCGTCCATAAGGGCACGCCTTACAGGAGCATTGGATTGCTCAACCAGATACCTGTGTGTACGATAGAATTCTTCCATGAATTTGCTTTTTCATGGCAAAGGTAATCATTATTTCCCAAATTGCAAAGCAGAGATTACACTTTAATGCGCTTTTTAATATTTTTTTATTATTGACTTATTATTTAATAATACTACTTGCTT
>CALYTD010000095.1 GCA_945486445.1 uncultured Prevotellaceae bacterium | reverse complement strand
GTGGGTGATTAGTGGGTGATTAGTGGGTGATTAGTGGGTGATTAGTGGGTGATTAATGGGTGATTCATCTGTTATCAAGCCGATATCTGAAAAAGATATATGGTAGGAAGATAAAACAAGTACAAAGGAGCAAAAAGCAATTAACGTGAATTCATCGAACTCACGTTAATAATAGATTCTTGTTGTAATGTATAAACTTACTTTCTGTTTGCGAACCAGTTGCTGCGAATAAGTTTGTCAGGAAGACAAAACAAGGTGGCACTGCTGCAAGTAAGCACAGAGGACACCTGCTTCCTGTTCAGGCTCAACAGAATAGGCCTTTGCCCCGCCATAATACGCTTGCTTGAAACTACTGACGTGAGAAAGATAGGCCTGTCATGGCACGATGACATAGCCTCCCTACACAAAAGGGGGGAATTTTCTCCCAAGGGATTCTTTGAACTGCAAGAGCACATGAAGGAACTCGGAATAGAAGACATGAGCCTTGCGAAACTATACGCCAACCTTTTCGGAGAGAGAATATCAAAACGCGAGCAACTAAGCAATTGGGACAACGATGTGCTGACAGACAAACAGAAGGGTTATGCCGCCACTGACGCATGGGCCTGCATAAGGTTATACAAGGAATACCTGCGTCTGAAAGAGACGAATGACTATGAACTCGTGGTGGTGCCAGAACCCGAACCAGCAGAGGCAAGCACCGAAGCGGAATGAAACACCGCACGCCTGACAGCGTCAAACCAAACGCCATAGCAAGGCAAGAAGAACTCACCGTCAGGTGATTTGGTGCAAATCACACAGTAAAAAGCACCTGATAACAACGCAATCAGCACCTGATAGCAAGGTAAAAAGGTGCTGATTACAACACCACCCATGCGCCGACCTGTGACAACAGGGTATGCACACCCTCGCAATACGGTCGCACAAGGACTGTAAACCATCACCTTCACCCCTACCGTCAGTAGGGAATAACACATAAAACACCTTCTCAACCACAATATAAACAATCAAAAAAGAATGAAAATATACCTGAAAAGAGGCAAGGAAGAGAGCCTCAAACGCTTCCACCCATGGGTCTTCTCCGGTGCAATACAAAGCATGGATGAAGGAATAAAGGAGGGCGACACCGTAGATGTGATATGCAACAACGGTGCGTTCATCGGACGAGGACACTACCAGATAGGCAGCATCGCAGTACGTATCCTCACATTCAACGATGAGCCCGTCAACAACACGTTCTGGCGTGAGAGACTCTCCATAGCACTACAAATGCGCAGAAGCATCGGCATAGCCGATAACCCACAGAACAACACCTACCGACTGGTACACGGTGAAGGCGACAACCTGCCGGGGCTTATCATTGACTGCTACGGAAAGACTGCCGTGATGCAGGCCCACAGCGTAGGAATGCACTACGCACGAAAGGCCATTGCCGAAGAACTGATAGGCGTAATGGGTAGCAGAATAGAGAATGTTTATTACAAAAGTGAGACAACACTCCCTTTCAAGGCAGACCTCGGACAGGAAAACGGATTCATCTATGGAGGGACAGAAGAGAACATAGCACTTGAGAACGGGCTGAAATTCCATGTCGATTGGCTGAAAGGACAGAAGACAGGATTCTTTGTTGACCAAAGAGAAAACCGCTCACTGCTTGAACATTTCGCCAAGGGGAAGAAGGTACTCAACATGTTCTGCTACACAGGAGGATTCTCATTCTACGCCATGAGAGGCGGAGCAGAACTGGTACACTCCGTTGACAGTTCAGCAAAAGCAATAGAACTGACCACAAAAAACGTAGAACTCAACTTCCCCGGCGACACCCGTCACGCCGCCTTCTGCGAGGACGCATTCAAGTATCTCGAACAAGCCGGCTCAAACTATGACCTCATAATCCTCGACCCACCAGCCTTCGCGAAGCACCGCGGAGCACTACACAATGCCCTAAAAGGCTATACCCGACTAAACGTCAAGGCCTTTGAGAAGATCAAACCCGGAGGGATAGTGTTCACATTCTCATGCTCACAAGTAGTGACAAAAGACAACTTCCGCAACGCAGTGTTCACAGCCGCAGCACAATCAGGACGCAAGGTAAGAATACTGCACCAACTTCACCAGCCCGCTGACCACCCAATCAACATCTATCACCCTGAGGGAGAATACCTGAAAGGCCTCGTATTATACGTGGAGTAATATATGCTCAACAAAGTAAAGACATACATTAAAGAACACAACCTGTTCAACAAAGACCACACTCACCTCGTTGCCCTGTCAGGAGGAGCAGACTCCGTATGCCTGCTCCGCATGATGCTGCAGATGAAATACAACGTACACGCCGTGCACTGCAACTTCCAACTGCGTGGAGATGAGAGCCAACGAGACGAGAACTTCTGCCAACAACTATGCCAAAGCCTCGGAGTAACACTACACCTCGTACACTTTGACACACGCACATACGCCGAAACACACAAGGTAAGCATAGAGATGGCAGCACGAGAACTGCGCTATGACTACTTCGAAGAACTGAGAAAAGCAATAGGAGCAGCAGACATAGCCGTGGCACACCACCGTGATGACAACGTGGAGACAGTACTGATGAACCTCATCAGAGGCACAGGAATACAGGGACTGACAGGCATAAAACCACGTAACGGTAACATAATACGCCCACTGCTGTGCCTCAGCAGAGAAGAGATAACAGACTATCTCACACTAATATCACAACCCTACGTCACCGACAGCACAAACCTTACAGACGAAGTGACACGCAACAAAGTGCGACTGAACCTCATACCAATGCTTAAAAGCATCAACCCCGCAGCGGCAGAAAACATCAATCGCACAATAAACAACGTGGCAGAAGCAGCCAAAATCATAGACCATGCGGTGGAAACGAGTGTGAAAGAATGCCTCATAAGCACGGAAGACGGCGGTTTCATGTTCGCAACAAACAGTATTCTCACACAACCGTCGCCGGAACAGACCCTCTTCACCATCCTGACAAACTACAACTTCACACCGCAACAAATACGACAAATATACCAAAACCTTGCCGCACCATCAGGAAAGATATGGAACTCAACCACACACACACTGGCATCAGACCGCGGAACATTCCTAATTGAAAAACGAGAAGAAGACAACAGCGAAACAAAAATAAAGATACCAGAAAGCGGCATATATATATATAAGGAGAACACACGCATAGAAGTAAGCATAACCGAGCGCGACCCACACTTCACACCAAGCAAGGAAAGGCTGTGCGTAACACTCGATGCCGACAAAGTAACATTCCCCCTGACCATAAGAAAGGCAAGGCAAGGAGACAACTTCGTGCCATTCGGAATGAAGGGAAGCAGACTTGTAAGCGACTATCTGACCGATAAAAAACGCAACTACTTCCAACGAAAAAGACAAATGGTGGCAGAAGACGCCAAAGGAAACATAATATGGCTGATAGGAGAACGCACATCACAAAAGGCATCATGCAGCGCCAGCACAATAAAAGTACTGACAATACGTTATATAAACAAACCTCAGACACGATGAGAAGACTATACACAGCACTCATATACATATCACTGGCACTGACACTAACCGCCTGTTCCGATGACGACACATTCAGTACGTCACCATCAAACATACTGACATTTGAGAAAGACACACTAAGTCTTGACACAGTCTTCTCCACAATACCCTCCCCACACAAACAACTCCTCGTGTACAACAACTCTGGTGACGGCATACGCATCACCAACGCACGACTACAAAACGGCAATCAGACAGGGTTCCGGGTAAACGTTAACGGCACATATCTTAGCGAAAAAACAGGTTATAGGGTCAATGACCTTGAACTAAGAAAAGGAGACTCCCTCCGTATCTTTGTAGAACTGACCTCAGCAAACAACCTTGACACACTCCCACGACCAGTCTCTGACAACCTGATTTTTACCCTCGAAAGCGGCGTAACACAGCAGATAAATCTCAAAGCATGGTCATGGGACGCCATATTACTAAGGAATCTGACAGTAAACAATGACACAACGATAAGCAATCCGCACGGCAAACCCGTCGTGGTATATGGCAATATAACAGTAAAAGACAACACTACCCTCACCATAGCACCCGGTACAACAATATATTTCCATAGCAATGCCGGCATAGACGTAAACGGAACACTAAAAGCACTGGGCGAGAAAGACAAGGAAATAACACTCAGATGCGACAGACTTGACCGCATGGTGAGCAACCTTATGTATGACAACAACCCAGGACAATGGGGTGGAATCACACTGCGCAGTAACTCCTTCGACAACGAAATAGCATACACCGACCTGCATGGAGCCACCAACGCCATACTCTGTGACTCCTCACAAGACGCTACACGGGCAAAACTAACACTCCGTAACACCACCATACACAACCTAAACGGGCACGGAGTGAAGGCTATAAACAGCAAGATACACATAGAGAATACACAGATAAGTAACGTATTAGACACCTGTCTGACATTCATCGGTGGCGATGTGAACATCAACTACACCACAATCGCACAGTATTATAGATTCCCAACAGGCCCAATTCCTGGTCCGGCATTGGTCTGCACCAACACATCAAAGGCACAATACGTACCACTTACCCTGACAGTCAAGAACAGTATAATAAAAGGAGACAACGATGATGTCATATATATAACAAGAGGTGACTCCGCCATCAACATGAAGTTTGAGAACTGTCTGCTCAGAACACCCAGTCCGACAAGCACAGACAGCACTACATTCACAAACTGTATCTTCGAGGATGTGAAAGACACGCTGACGTTAGGACGTAACAGTTTCCAGTTGTTTGACACCCACTACTTCCTCTTTGACTTCACCCCGAAAGAAGGTTCACTGGCAATTGGCACTGCAATACCAGACCCTCAGGTACCAATAGACAGGAAAGGTAGGCCGCGAGATGCACTGAAACCTGACATGGGTTGTTATGAAACAGAGAAGAAAGAATAAACTAACGGCAAGCAAACAGCATGATTAGAGAACACAAGATATCACAACTCACGCCAGAAGACGCGGCACTTACCACCGCTGCACGCCATGCCACCGCCCTCTCCTACTCCCCTTACAGTCATTTTAGCGTAGGTGCCGCAGTGCTACTTGCCAATGGTAAGACCGTGCAGGGAGCCAATCAGGAGAACGCATCATACCCAGTAGGAATATGCGCGGAACGCTCTACCATCGCAACAGCGCACAATCTCTACCCCCAAGTACCGATAACAGCAATAGCACTGGCGGCAAAGGACATGAGCGGAGAGTTCACACAGGAGGTCGTTTCACCCTGCGGAATGTGCCGTCAGGCAATAACCGAGTGCGAAAAACGATTCAAAAACCGAATAAGAATCATCATGACATCGCGTGAAAAAGCCCTAATAGCAGAAGGGATTAGCGACCTTTTACCAATAGCCTTCA
>CALYTD010000094.1 GCA_945486445.1 uncultured Prevotellaceae bacterium | reverse complement strand
GTGCTAATATGATAGGATTTTAATGGTTTCACTGCCCTTGTATCATGTTTCTGCGGTGGATAATATGGCAGATGTAGTATTTATGTTGTTTTGCTGGACTTACTGTCAATTGATGATACTTGCCACAATCACTGCTACTGTAAGTGACTGGTATAGTGTGTGATCACGGACGTTGCAATCGTTTCTCTGGCAAGGTGTTGCTGTTTACTGTATAATTAGGGTCTGATTATGGTGTAATCAGGTGCTGATTGTTTTCGAATCAGGTGCTGATTATATTTTTATTTCAGTTTATCCCTTTGTCAGTATGCTATTCTTGCGGTTTATGTTCACTCTTGTCTTGCTTCTCTTTTTCCATGAATGATTGTATCATCTGGTAGGCTATGGAACCTGGTTTGGGCGTTGCAGGACAGTTGTCCATCGTAAACCATGCTGCATCCTGTATTTCACTCTCTTGTATCATTATCTCTCCACTTTCATATTCTGCGGTGAAGCCTATCATCATCTGTGCAGGAAAGGGCCAACTCTGCGTACCGAAGTAGCGTATGTTCTTTATTGTCAACCCTGTTTCCTCCATTATTTCCCGTTTCACTGCCTGCTCCGCTGTCTCGCCAGTCTCCATGAATCCTGCTATGCAGGCATATATGTCCTGGTTGCGTTGTGAGTGTTTTGCCAACAATATCCTGTTGTCTCTGCGCACAAGAACTATTATGCAGGGTTCAATGCGTGGGAAAGTCAGTCTTCCGCAGTGCGGACACTCCATTGCAGTTTGTGTGGCATGAGGGCGCAGTGGTGCTCCGCAGCGGGAGCAGTACTTTGTTTCGCGCAGCCATTCCAACAGCCCTTTGGCGCGTGATATGCGTATAATGGTATCTTCCTGTTGTTCTGCGTTATATAATCTTATTGCGATTGTTTTGTATTCTGGGGGTAAGAGGTTCGCGGTCTCATGGCCATCAGCATCCTTGCGCATTATGCCGAGGACGCAGATGCCGTATTCTGGTTCAGCAAACAACTCGTCACACGGCATTGAGGCCTGTAAAATGACTATGTCGTTGAAGTCAAGTGTGCTGCCATCATTGCGTAATACCATCTCTCTGCCTATAAAGGCGAGGTGCAAGCCGTTAGTGTTGTTTATCTCTTTTGTTATCATCTCGTTTAGAATGTACCGACTAATCGGTCTGCCCTGTCGGTGTTTCCACGGTAGTATATCAGGGCGTTATATATGTTACGTGTCTCGTGGAAGGAGCCTTCTGTGGGTGGAATCATCGGCTCTGAGATGTTTGTCCCCACCAGTTCGTTTTCTGTTACATCTCCTTCAACGATGTCTCCATCGTTGAACATGAGGTACTGGTAAGAGTAATATCCGTATTTCAGCGGTACTATTGCCTCATACATACCTTTCTCCTTATTATATATCATCTCATATTTAGGCAGGAATAGGTCGTTAGACCATGTGCCGTTGACGTATAGACGATAGGGCAGGGCGGGGCTTTGAAGTAGGAAGTGTACCATGACATATTCTGAGGTGATGTCATTTTCTATATTGTCAGTGTTTCTTATGTAAAAAGAACCCTTTGCTGTTTCATCGTAAACGTATGAAGGACGTTTGTAGTTGGGCCACAATATGGTGTGCCACACTTCGCCGTCCCATACATTATTCTCCACGTTCATGGAGTTGCGGTGTATGTCAAGAATTTCAAACTTGTGGTATTCGTTACCAGCTTTGAAGATAAGGTCTTTGCAGTGCGTCCATTCCAGCAGTCCCATTGATACGCGTGTAGCATCAGGTAATAGGCGGGCATTGTCCCATCTGCCGTTTTGAAGTACGTAACCCTTTATCTGCCTCCTTGCGTCTGGAGCCCTTAGCGAGGTATAGTCCACAGTAAGTTCTACCTGTTGGTGGCTCTTGCGAATGTCGATGTCGGTGTTACTTGTTGTTGACATTCTGACAGACACGGCTGCCTCATCTACCATAAAGAACACACTTGCCATCAGTTTACCATCATTGTTGTCGTCTTTTATGTCAAGACGGTAGTTACCACTCATAGTAAGTCGGCACTTGTCGTTAGGTATTTGAAGTGTGTAATGAGTGTAGTCTTGCAGGGTGTTGATAGACTGTGCGTTATATTCAATAGTCAATCCGCTCTCGAATCCGTCGAGGTAGTCACTTGTAAACAGCCCCTCGGAGGGTGTAAAGTCCGCCTCCAAGTGTGTTATGGAGTATGTAAAACGGCGGTATGAGTGTGAAAGGTCATCAAAACTGATGTTCAGAGGTTCGTTGCCATATAGCTTTATGATGGGCATTTCTTGCCACCTTACGCCGGCAACCACTTGCAGTGACGCTATGTCCTCGCTGAAAATGATATGTCTTTGGGCACGTATAAGCCCTGCTTCCCATCCGTTGCCCTTGACGAAAGGCAACAGTATGGAAAGCAGGGCGGTTATGTAAAGTCTGTAAGTCATGTTATTTCAACAGTTCCACTGACCTTTTCAGGAACTTGTCAAGGGCGGCTCCTTTAAGCATTCCGTTTTGTAACAGTGCGAGATCAATGAGTTGTGACACGGTGTTCTCTTTCGCACTGCCGTCAAGCACAGCCTTTATTATGGCATTATCGCTATTCAGTACCATGCTGTATGAGTCTGGCATCTGTGAGTAAAAGCCCATGCCGCTTTGGTAATGGGATATGTCTTTCATGCGGCGCATGTACTCACTCTGTGTGAATATCACTGGTGCTGCTTCCTCGCCAAGTGCTTGTATCTCCACGTTGAAGTTCACCTTGTCTATCTCTGGCAACTTAGTCTTGAAGGTTTCTGTCAGTTTGTCGGTGTCTTCCTTGCTCAGTTCTACTTTTTTTGCATCGTCTTTGGGTACCAGACGGTCAATGATGTCACCGTCAACACGTGTAAAACGGCTCTTCTCGAACTTCTGTTCAAACATTGATACGGTTGGTGTGTCAAGTTGTCCGTCAAACAGTAGCACGGAATATCCTTTTGATTTCGCTGCTTCTATGTATGTGTACTGTTCGTCGTTGTCGTTAGCGTAGAGATAAACCAGTGTGCCATCCTTGTCTGTCTGTACGTCCTTGATAAGAGTTTTGTACTCTTCGTAGGTGAAATACTTGCCTTCTGTGTCCTTGAATAGGGCGAAGTCCTTGGCACGGTCGTAGAAGGATTCGTCTGTAAGCATACCATAATTGATAAAGACTTTCAGTGAATCCCACTTTTCTTCGTAGTCTTTCCTGTCGTTTTTGAATATGCTGTTGAGGCGGTCTGCTACTTTCTTGGTTATGTATGTGGCGATTTTCTTTACGTTTTGGTCGCTCTGCAAGTAACTACGACTTACGTTTAGCGGTATGTCTGGTGAGTCAATGACACCGTGAAGCAGTGTGAGGAAGTCTGGTACAATACCTTCTACTTGGTCTGTTACAAACACTTGGTTGCAGTAAAGTTGTATCTTGTTACGTTGCAGGTCCATGTTTGACTGAACGCGCGGGAAGTAAAGGATACCCGTAAGGTGGAAGGGGAAGTCCACGTTAAGGTGAATCCAGAACAGAGGTTCGTCTTGCATGGGGTACAATGTACGGTAGAAGGTCTTGTAGTCCTCGTCCTTCAGCGTAGAGGGTTGCTTGGTCCACAGTGGTTCCGTGCTGTTGATTACGTTATCCTCAGCCGTGTCAACCATCTTCTTCTCGTCCTTGTTCCATTCCTGCTTCTTGCCGAACACAATGTTTACTGCCATGAACTTACAGTATTTGTTCAACAGTTGGGTGATACGTTCTTTATCAAGGAACTCCTTGCAGTCTTCTGATATGTGTAGTACTATGTCTGAACCGCGCTCTGTTTTGTCGGCAGTTTCAATGTTGTACTCAGGGCTTCCGTCGCACGTCCATTTCACTGCTGGTGCGTCGTCCTTATATGATTTGGTGATTATCTCAACCTTGTCAGCCACCATAAAGGCAGAATAGAAGCCGAGACCGAAGTGTCCTATTATGGCGTTAGCGTTGTCCTTGTATTTGTCCAGAAAGTCGGTGACGCCAGAAAAGGCTATCTGGTTGATATAACGGTCTATCTCTTCTTCGGTCATTCCGATGCCGTGGTCGGAGATAGTTAGCGTGCCTGCTTCCTTATCGAGTTTCACTGACACACTCGTGTCGCCTATCTCACCTTTGAAATCACCTTTTTCTGCCAGTGTCTTCAACTTCTGTGTGGCATCAACAGCGTTGCTGACCATTTCACGAAGGAAAATTTCATGGTCTGAATAAAGAAACTTCTTAATTACTGGAAAAATGTTTTCGGTTGTTACACCAATATTACCTTTTGCCATAACTTTATAATAATGTATTGTTGTTAAGTTTTATAATTGCTGTGTTTTGATAAACAAAAGGTGTGCCAACCAATGCCATACGCTCGTTGAAATGCCGTGACTGTCCTATTGCTATGCCATTTGTTGTGAGGATATGGTATGGTGGACGTTAATCTGTCAGTTGGTTATTGTTTGTGTGTTGTTTATGCTTCCGCAAGTGGTAGTATATTGGTTGTTTTGTAAAAAGCCGCTGATTACCCTGCAATATGCCGCTGATTACAATGTAAAAAGCCGCCTTTTACATTGTAATCAGCGGCTTTTTACTGTCAGAAGTAATGTGCTATGTGAATAAAGTTGATTTACAAGCAATTATGGTTCAAAGGTGAATGTCTTGCCCCATTCCCTTAGAATGGTCATCGTAACGCTCCTTTTGCTGAGGTTATAAATCTCTGACCACTGGGTGAATCCCGTTGATTCCGTGCTTTCCGTTCCTTGCGCTACGGTCTGTAAGAGGCTCAAAGCCTGTGAAGGTGTTACATTATAGTTTAATGTTGCCAGTCCTTCTCTCAAATTTTTGTAGCGGCTTCTGCCATGAAGAGAACCGCCACCGAGTTTGCTTTTTTCCATGTTTGGTGACACGTAGAAATTGGTGACGCAGCGCAGGGTGTCATGTCCCGTCAGTATCTCCATGTTGTCTGGATTCTTCTTGGAGTCAGAGTAGGTGTATTCCACTATGGCATAGTCGCCAGTGGCGTCTGCCATGAAGAAATGGTAACTTGCCCTTGGGTCCTTGTCCATGCACATATTGTAATTTTTCAGCATCTGAACAGCCTCTTTCACGGTACTTGCCCTGTCGAGAAGCATACGCATGGCAACAGTGGTAAAGATGTTTTTCTTGCCAGGATCCTGTTGCTTGGTGGGCAGACTGTCAAGTTTTAACACGCTAACGGCAAAGCCATCCTCGTTTATTCCGTCGAGTAACAGATAGGGGAGAGCCATCAGCATAGAAAGGTCTGACTTGCCATCAGTATAGAAACCGCTCTTGTATTTCACGAAAAGGCCGTCAACAAATGACACGGATTTCTTGCCTCCCTTAGGTGCTGTGTGTACAACGATGAGGGGAATCATTACTCGGTTGGAGTCGGAATCGAAATGGTTAAAGTCAAAGTTTCTGCCCAT
>CALYTD010000093.1 GCA_945486445.1 uncultured Prevotellaceae bacterium | reverse complement strand
GGAACATCTGCGGCATGAGATGCGTGCAGAAAGCATTGATATCATCATATTCCCAAGCACTGACCCGCACAACAGTGAGTACCCCGCCCCACACTGGCGGTCAAGACAGTGGGTCAGCGGCTTCACCGGGTCGGCTGGCACGGCTGTGGTCACGCTCACAGAGGCGGCATTATGGACTGACTCACGTTACTTTCTGCAAGCGGCACAGCAGTTGGAGGGCACGGGATTCACGCTGATGAAAGAGGGAATTGCCGGCACACCCACCGTCATGCAGTGGATATCGCAGAAACTGTCGGCATACGGCGGCACATACGTTGCCGTTGACGGCATGGTAATAAGCCATGCAGAGGTCACCATGATGCAGCGGGAACTGCGGAGACTTGGCGGCATCACCGTCCGCACCAACTATGATGCGATGCGCATATTGTGGAAAGACAGACCTGCAATACCTTCAGGAACTATACGCATACAGCCCATAGAATTTGCGGGGGAGAGCGTGACCGACAAGATAACAAGGATAAGGGAGCAGATCAGTAAGCACCACTGCCAGGCTCATGTCACCACAGATCTGATGAACATCGCATGGACGTTGAACCTGCGGGGCTGCGATGTGGCATACACTCCCGTCTTTGTCTCTTTCCTATATATAAGCAACAGCGAAGTATGCCTGTTCGCCAACGGCGGCAGCATGACGTCAGAGGCGCGCCAGCAAATGGCGGCCGCAGGAGTAACAGTATATTCTTACGACACTTTCGCCGCCTTTCTGCGAAGACACAGAGATGAAAAGATATTGTGCGACAGCCATAGCACCTGCTTTACTTTATACGACATCATTGCCGGCAACGCCGTTGACGAGGAATCACCCATCACCGCAATGAAGGCAATAAAGAACCCGGCGGAGATTCAAGGCTTCCGCCAAGCCATGCTGCGCGATGGTGTTGCCATGGTAAAGTTCCTGCGATGGCTGAATCCTGCCGTTGCCATGGGTGGGCAGACAGAGATAAGTGTCAGCAACAAACTGGCAGAGATACGCGCCGAACACCCTGCCTTCGAGGAACTATCATTCAGCACCATAGCCGGATATAACGCCCACGGAGCCATCGTTCACTACTCCGCCACAGAGGAATCTGACGCAGAGTTACGTCCCGAGGGGCTGATACTGATAGACAGTGGGGCGCAATACGCTGACGGAACTACTGACATCACCCGCACCATAGCCCTCGGCCCCATTAGTTATTCCATGCGCAGGGCATACACATTAGTACTGAAAGCCAACATTGCCCTTGCCGCGCTGCAATTTCCTGACGGAACAACAGGCACACAGATTGATGCTATAGCCCGCAGTGTGGTGTGGCGCGAGGGCATGAACTACCTTCACGGCACGGGTCACGGAGTAGGTGCCCACCTCGCAGTGCATGAGGGTCCCCACTCCATTCGCATGGACTGGAAGCCTGCCCCGCTCCATGCCGGCATGACAGTGACCGATGAACCGGGGCTATACATAGAGGGACAGTTCGGCATACGCACGGAGAACACCATGCTCATAGTTCCAGGTGAAGAAACCTCCTTCGGCAGATTCCTGCGCATGGAGCCCCTGACACTGTGCCCGATAGACACCACGCCCATTCTCTGGGAGATTATGACAGAGGAGGAAAAGGAATGGCTACGCAGGTATCACAACAAGGTTGTGGAAGCATTGATGCCGCTGTTGGATGACGAAGAGGACAGGAAGTGGCTGGGACAGTATGCCGGATAGGCTGCATATCACAGGCTGTCAGCCCCTGCAATGCCATAAACGCAAGTGAGGCGGAGACCGTATGCCAACGGTGTCCGCCTCATTTTTCTTGCTACATTATATTCTTGCCGTTTCTTACTTCAGTATCTGTGCACGTGCAGCCTCCACCTGTGGCTTCATCTTGGCAAGTTGTTCCTTCAGTTGCTCCACGCTGATGGCGTTGAGTTCGTTCAGCGGTGCGAGTACCTCTGCAAGTTCCTTGATGTTGGTATCGTATGCAGCGAGATCATCAAGAGAAAGCTTCAGCAGTGCAATGTGATACGTCATGTCTGCGGCTGACTTGTCATCGAAGGCAGGAAGGAACTTATCCACATTCTGGGAAAGCACATAAAGATTCTCCACCAAAAGAGATGCGGCTGTCTCCCAGAAGAAGTTTATGCGTCCGTTCTCCTTAGCCGTGGCGTAACGTGCCTTCAAGTCCTCGGAAGAGAATGTCTCATTGTATTTGATGCTTGGATCATTGACATCAGTAGCCACCTTTGCTATGGCAGCCTTATATCCATCCACGTCCATGCCGTAGAGGCTTGCAACCTTTGCGTCAACAATGAGCACGCCAAGGGCGCGGTACTTCTGTGACAGCAAACTGAGGTCATCCACGCTCTTAGGATCAATGAGATAGGTTGGCTTAACCTTTTTTTCCTCGTCAGACAGTTGTATCTTACCGTCAGAATACACTCCGGCAACAGGTGGCAGGGCGGCATATACCTCTGCGACAGAGTCCAACTCCATCATAATTTTCTGCTCAATCTGTGACTGTTCAAAAGACACAGAGTCGTTAGAAACCTGATTAGCGTCTGTCTTCTTGCCTCCACATGAAGCCAATACTAGAGCCGCCGCGGCGGCTACAAGGAAAGAAATCTTTTTCATAAATCTTGTTTAGGTTTGTTGTTATTGATATTTATTAATGATTTTCTGTTGTTCTATCTTCTTACATATCTGCCGGGGAAATCCGCCAACAGCATTATAACTGTCACCAGGCACATAAGCATCATCACGTTGATGTTGAACCATAGCGTCGGTATCGTGAGGCTTCCCACGCGCTTTTCACTGCTGTAAAACGGTGCGTTGCCGTTGGTGCTGCGGGGTGTGAGATACACAAAGCCCACACGCGGCACTATGTGACCATCCACCACCTCACAGAGTTGCTTGGCATCATGCCCTGCCAGTTGCGTCTCCAGTTGCAGGTTGAAACTACGCCGTTTCAGTTCCAGCATCCCGTCCTTGCCTATCTCCGCCACCATCTTCTGCCTCATGCGGTCAGCATCCAGCGTGGCAACGTTGCCAATGCTTATCATTTTCTGCTCCGCCTCATCCAGATAGTCGCGCAGAGAGTGGTAATCATACTTCCCGCTGTATGGCTTCATGCCGCAGACGGCGGCGAGATGCGGCAGTTCCGTCTTCAACAGCGTAAGGTGTTTAGCGTCAGTCTCCTTGCCCTGTGAGCGTTCCGAGACCATAGTCTCATTGGCTGACTGCAACTCATAGATGAATCCGTGACGGTAATACTCCGTCTCATACTTCACCTTGTCAAGTTCAAAGAAGTCTTTTTCATAGTCATTGCCCACGTAGTTAGCCACTGCCAGAGCCTCGTATGCCCACCGTGAGGGTATCACATTGCCCACTGCCGGCACATTGCCCGTGGTGCTTTTGGGCGTCAGGTCGCTGAAACTGACCACCAGTCCGCACAGAAGTATCTGCGGTATGAGCAGTATCGGTATGGTGATGTATATCGCCACCACCGAGCTAAGGCACTGCGAGAGCAACAATCCGGTAAGGTTTGCGAGTACGGCGGTCATAAATAGTATTCCCCACCACATGAGGTACTGGTCTGTGATGCCCATAATGCTGTTGCCTACGATGATGAACAGCAGGGTCTGCACAAGTGATACCACTGCCATCAGTGCTACTTTGGACCATATATAACTATGGTAAGACAGCCGCAGGAACTTCTCCCGCTTCAGCAGTGCTCTGTCTTTTATTATTTCTTCTGCCGAACCGCTCATGCCTACGAACGTGGCTACTATCACAGCCATAAACAGGTAGGACACAAGGTTCTTGTTGTCCATCAGGGAGTATTCCCTCTCTGGCGGGGTATAATGTGTCAGCAGTGCGCATACCAGTGCCAGCAACGGTGCTTCGAGCAGTGTTATGGCAAGGTATTGTCCATTTGTGACTTTTGTCATCACGTTGCGCCTGATGAATATCCACCACTGTTTCAGTGCGCCGGGTTTACGTTGTTCTGTCGGCGGAATGTCTATCTTCTTCGGCGTTTCCATCTCCGCCCTGCCGTCGAGGTACATCTGGTGCCATCGCTCTGGCGTCACCTTGCGTTCCCCCGACACCTGCCCCTTGCTGTCGAGAGCCTTCTCCTCTATTATGTTCAGCACCACCTCCGGGTTCACGTTGCCGCACACGGGGCAGGTGCTGGCATCCGCGTCGGCATAGTTGGCGGCGGTCTTGAAGTATGTTATTGCTTCTATCGGGTTGCCGTCATACACGGGGTAACCGCCCTTGTCAAGTAACCACAGCCGGTCAAAGAGTTTATACACGTCCGAGGAGGGCTGGTGTATGTTGGTCACTATCAGTTTCCCTCTTGATGTCTGCTCCTTCAGCAGCGATATGACGTTCTCCGTATCTGCCGAAGACAGCCCCGACGTTGGTTCGTCAAGCAGCAGCACCGCCGGCTCACGCAGCAGTTCAAGGGCTATGTTCAGCCTCTTGCGCTGTCCGCCGGAGATTACTTTCTTTATGGGTGAGCCTACCTTCAAGTCCCTCACCTGATACAGTCCGAGGTCTTTCAGCGTTGCCGTCACCCTGTGGTCTATCTCCTCTTCCGGCATACCGTCAAAACAAAGTTTCGCCGTGTAGTACAGGTTCTGATACACCGTGAGTTCCTCTATCAGCAGATCGTCCTGCGGCACGAAGCCTATCAGGGCCTTGGCCCTCGGGTGACTGATGGGGTATCCGTTTACCGTTATCCGCCCCTTCTGCGGCAATATGCTGCCGTTGAGTATGGAGACGAGTGTTGTCTTGCCCGAGCCGCTGCCTCCCATGATGGCTATCAGTTCCCCGTCGTGCATGTCGAAGGAGAAGTTGTGTATGCCATTGTTGCTCCCCGGATAGCAGAAATCCACGTCCCTGCCAGAGAACTGTATGCGCCCCCTTTTGTTTGTGGCATGATATTGCGCGAGAATCATGGAGTAATACACCGGTTTTCCCAGCCTGTTTTTCAGCACTCCGCTGGTGTCCCACACTTGATACATGCCCTTCACGATAGGCACATCGTTGAACAGTACGTTCCTTATGTCACTGCCGTCATAGGAAAATACCATAAGGTTCATGGTCCTTAGCCACAGTGTTTTCACCGGGGCCTTGAAGCCCTCGAAGCGGCAGAGTTTCACGTCCCGCGTCTCATAGCCCAGCACAAAGTCGGCAAACAGCGCGCACAGTCTCTTGGGGACACCCAGTTTGTGCGCCGTGCGTGTGAAGATAGGGTCCTCCACATTAAACTTCTCCGGTGTCTTGGCGCAGAACTCCATCAGTCTGAGCAGCACCATCGCGCCCTCCTCCTGACGTATTTCTGACTTCAGCCCCGTGCATATTCCATCAACGATATCCTCCGTGTTCAGTTCCGGCATCTCTGCATACAGTTCCCTAAGGTCTTGATATAACTTGATGTACTGTTCCTTGTTGCGTA
>CALYTD010000092.1 GCA_945486445.1 uncultured Prevotellaceae bacterium | reverse complement strand
ATTCTCTCTTACGTTATGGAGTTCGTTCTTATATACAATCGCCTGCTTTATACTGCTTCTCCCTGCCATAGTGGCGACGGAGGCGTACCTAAGTAGTGTGGAAAGCAATGTGAATTTCGGTGATACAGTATTGATACCTGTTGCTGGTTACGTCCTCATGTTCGTAGCAGGAGTGATAGCCGTGACGTTTTGTGCGCTGTTATCCGTTGCTTTCAGTGCATCGATAATGTACCTTTTCGGTGATATTTATTCTAAGGATAAGTAACAAAAACAATTGGATATTTTGAAAAAAATTCTTTTTATAGACCGTGATGGCACCTTGATTAAGGAGCCTGAGGATGAGCAGATAGACGCTTTTGAGAAGCTTATCTTTGTGGAAGGCGTTTTCCGTAACCTTTCTTTCATACGTAAGAATCTTGACTTCGAGTTCGTGATGGTATCAAATCAGGATGGACTTGGCACAGACTCATTCCCAGAGGATACATTCTGGCCTGTGCATAACTTCATTCTGCAGACCTTGAAGGGTGAGGGTATAGAGTTTGATAATGTGCTTATCGACCGACATTTTCCCACAGACAATCATCCATGTCGTAAGCCTGGGACGGGTATGTTGAAAGAATACATAGAGAATCCAGAGTATGATATCGCAGGCTCGTATGTCATAGGTGACCGTGATACAGATGCACAACTGGCAGAGAACCTTGGCTGTAAATCCCTTATCCTTGGTAAAGACGGAATGAATTGGGAGAAGATTGCAGAGATTCTCTTTGCTGGTGAGCGCGTAACAGAGATTGTCAGAACTACAAAAGAGACCGATATAACGGTGCGATTGAATCTTGACGGTACTGGAAAATGTGATATAAAGACGGGCTTAGGCTTCTTTGACCACATGTTAGAGCAGATAGGACGTCACGGAATGATGGACTTGTACGTCAGGTGTAATGGCGACTTATACGTTGATGAGCATCATACAATAGAAGATACAGGTATTGTTCTGGGTGAGTGTATATCAAAGGCTCTTGGCGATAAGCGTGGAATAGAGCGTTATGGCTACTCATTACCAATGGATGATTGCCTTGCACAGGTATGTCTTGACTTCGGTGGAAGGCCGTGGTTGGTGTGGGATGCAGAATTTAAGCGTGAGAAAATAGGAGAGATGCCTACCGAAATGTTCTATCACTTCTTCAAGAGTGTGAGTGATTCAGCCAAAATGAACCTTAATGTCAAGGCTTCTGGAGAAAACGAACATCACAAGATAGAAGGCATATTCAAGGCATTGGCACGCAGCATACGTATGGCAGTAAAGAGAGATATATACCATTATCAATTACCATCAACAAAGGGTGCGCTTTAAGTGCACCCTTTATATTGCGGTTAAAAAATGCTAAATGTACAGCAAAAAGGTGCTGATACTTTTTGATTTCAATGTTTTTTGTTACCTTTGCAATATTAACGTAATACCTTTTTGGGAAGCACATGGTTTGAATAGCTAAACTAACTACTTAATAAAAGCACATAAAGAAAATGGCAAAACTACCAGCATTAAATGCTCGCACTGCGCCAAAGAGCGTGATGCCTGAGAAAATTATTCAGTTTGGAGAGGGCAACTTCCTCCGCGCTTTCGTTGATTGGATTATCTGGAACATGAACCAGAAGACAAACTTCAATGGTTCTGTCGTTGTTGTACAGCCTATTGAGCGCGGTATGGTTGACTGGCTTAACGGTCAGGATTGCCTTTATCATGTGAACTTGCAGGGTCGTCTCAACGGTGAGGCAGTCAATTCTCTCACCCGAATTGACACTATCAGCCGTGCTATCAATCCTTATTCACAGAACTGGGCATATAAGGCTCTTGCAGAACAGCCAGAGATACGCTTCGTTATTTCTAACACTACGGAGGCTGGTATAGCCTTTGATGATACGTGCAAACTGTCTGATGCGCCAGCATCTTCTTATCCTGGTAAGTTGACTCAGTTGCTTTACTATCGTTATAAGGCATTTGACGGTGATCCAAAGAAGGGTCTTATCATCATGCCATGTGAGCTTATATTCCTTAACGGACACCACCTTAAAGAGTGTATTCGCCAGTATATCGAGTTGTGGAAGGATGATATGGGTGCAGATTACGAAGGTTTCAAAGAGTGGTTTGAGAAGTACAACTATGTTTGTGCAACCCTTGTTGACCGTATTGTGCCAGGCTTCCCACGTAAGGAAATTGCAGAAATCCAGGAGAAAGTGGGTTATGGTGACAACCTTGTTGTACAGGCCGAGATATTCCACCTGTGGGTTATAGAGAAAGCAGAGAACATGACATGCGAGGAGTTGCGTGCAGAGTTCCCAGCAGAGAAGGCAGGTCTTAATGTTCTTATCGCAGAGTCAGAGGCTCCTTACCATGAGCGCAAGGTGACATTGCTCAATGGTCCTCATACAGTTCTTTCACCAGTAGCTTATCTTTCAGGCATAAACATCGTTCGCGATGCCCTTCATGATGATGTAGTAGGCAAGTATATAAAGAAGGTTCAGTATGATGAACTGATGCAAACACTGAACCTTCCTATGGAAGAATTGCAGCAATTCGCCGCTGATGTGTTGGAACGCTTTGACAATCCATACGTTGACCATCAGGTAACGAGTATCATGCTCAACTCTTTCCCGAAGTTCCAGGCTCGTGATCTCCCCGGAGTTAAGACATATTTGGAGCGTAAGGGTGAGTTGCCAAAGGGGCTTGTGTTCGGTCTTGCAGCCATCATTACATACTATAAGGGCGGCACACGCGCCGATGGTGCGCCTATCCAGCCTAATGATGACCAGAAGATTATGGACCTCCTTGCCGAACTTTGGGCAACAGGAGACACCAGAAAAGTCGCAGAAGGCGTGCTTGGCGCTGTTGACCTTATCTGGAAAGAGCAGGGCAACATCAATGAGGTTGCCGGTCTTACAGACCTCGTTACAGAGTATCTCAACCTTATTCAGGAGAAGGGTATGTATGAGGCCGTGAAGACTATACTGTAAGATTTAGAACTAAAAACATAAGAAAGGGAGTCGGGAACAATGGAAAGTGATTGTGAACAGCAATCCGCATCCTTGTTCCTGACTCCTTATTTTAATATGCAGCAAACGTTAAAGAACACTTTGATGCAACTTGCCGCAGAATATGAGAACAAGGATTTCATAGTGGGCGACCCATCGTGGTTCATGCATCAGGTAGAAGGCGCGGCCAACAAGGAGACGCTTGCGTTTGTGGCGGCAAGCCTTAGTTACGGCAGCCGTAAGCAGTTTCTTCCCAAAATACAGGCATTGCTTGATTGCAGTAACGGCAGAGCACAGTCTTTTTATGATTGGGTTAAGACAGGAACGTTCAAGGCTGATATTCCGGATGATCAGAACCGCTGTTTTTACAGGCTTTATACTTACGCTACAATGCACAAAATGCTTTGCGCATTACAGGAGATGCTTCTTTCGTATGGCACAATAAAACAATACGTTAAGACCCACTCCAATACAGAAACAATGACGTGCTCTGAGGCGGTTGAGGTCATAGTAAGATATTTCTCGGAGCGGGGCATAGAGGGAATAATCCCCAAAAACACGAAGTCCTCATGCAAGCGTATATGCATGTTCCTGCGTTGGATGGTGCGTGACGCTTCCCCTGTTGATATAGGTCTATGGAGTGACATTATCGACAAGCGCACACTGATAATACCTATGGACACTCACGTGCTGCAAGAGGCAAACCGCCTTGGTCTCATGTCGTCCAAGGTAGCGAGTATGTCGTCTGCCATAAAGTTGACAGCACGGCTGCGTGAGGTATTTCCGGATGACCCTCTGAAAGGGGACTTTGCCCTGTTCGGCGTAGGGATAGCAAAATAAAAGGAAGGATAAAAGACTGTCTTGGAGTGTTGCGGGCAACGTATCAAGACAGTCTTTTATCCTTTCTTCTTTTTTCCTGAAACAGATTACTTTTTCAACAGATCACGTATCTCCGTGAGCAGTTTCTCCTCAGCAGACGGCTCTGGTGCAGGTGCCGGTGCAGCCGGTTCCTCTTTTCTTTTCTTTAAGGCGTTGATGCCTTTCACCAAGAGGAACACACAGAGCGCGATAATAGTGAAATCAATTATAGTCTGTATGAAACTGCCATAGTTTATGGTAGCAGGAGCCATCTCCACACCGGCTATAGTCTTTGCCGGCAGCGTCACTTTCAGGTCACTGAAGTTCACCCCGCCGATAATCCAGCCGATAGGAGGCATGATAATGTCGTTCACAATGCTTGTGACAATTTTGCCGAAAGCACCGCCAATGATAACACCCACCGCCATATCAATGGCATTTCCCTTAACTGCGAATTCCTTGAACTCTTGTACGAATTTACCCATATTTTTCTGTTGTAGTTAAAATTAATACTGATTTCTTGTGCAAAATTAAAAAAAAATTCGTAACTTTGCACCCGATAACAGTAAAAAAGTGCTCTTTGCGTATAAAAATATTTGCCGGAGCATGATTACTAATACAAAAACAGACGTTGGGTAACGCAAAATACATTTATTGTAAAGAGATTTATTCACATTATTAAACAAACAAAACAACAATGGCAACAAAAGTTGGTATTAATGGATTTGGCCGTATCGGTCGTTTCGTATTCCGCGCTTCTCAGAACCGCGATGACATTGAGGTAGTAGGTATCAATGACCTTTGCCCAGTAGATTATCTTGCCTACATGCTTAAGTATGACACAATGCATGGCGCATTCGAGGGTACTATTGAGGCAGACGTTGAGAACTCAAAGCTCATCGTTAACGGCAAGGCTATCCGCGTTACAGCAGAGCGTAATCCAGCAGACCTTAAGTGGGATGAGATTGGTGCAGAGTACGTAGTTGAGTCAACAGGTCTCTTCCTTACCCAGGAGAAGGCTCAGGCTCACATCCAGGCAGGTGCTAAGTACGTTGTTATGTCCGCTCCTTCTAAGGACGCTACTCCTATGTTCGTTTGCGGCGTTAACTTCGACAAGTACGTTAAGGGCACACAGTTCGTTTCTAACGCATCATGCACAACAAACTGTCTCGCTCCTATCGCTAAGGTCCTGAACGACAAGTTCGGTATCACAGACGGTCTTATGACAACCGTTCACTCTACAACAGCTACACAGAAGACTGTTGACGGTCCTTCAATGAAGGACTGGCGTGGTGGTCGTGCCGCTGCTGGCAACATCATCCCTTCTTCTACCGGTGCCGCTAAGGCAGTAGGCAAGGTTATTCCTGAACTGAACGGTAAGCTCACAGGTATGTCTATGCGTGTTCCTACTCTCGACGTATCAGTTGTTGACCTCACTGTAAATCTGGCTAAGCCTGCCAAGTATGAGGAAATCTGCGCTGCAATGAAGGAGGCTTCTGAGGGCGAGCTGAAGGGTGTACTCGGTTACACAGAGGACGCTGTCGTTTCTTCTGACTTCCTCGGCGACACTCGTACATCTATCTTCGACGCCAAGGCTGGTATCGCTCTTACCGATACATTCGTAAAGGTTG
>CALYTD010000091.1 GCA_945486445.1 uncultured Prevotellaceae bacterium | reverse complement strand
CCTCGCGGCACACGCACCTGAAACGTGCGCGTCTACCAATTCCGCCACCTGGGCAAAATATCCACTCACTCTTAGGGAAGAAGAAAACAACAGTTCCATCGCTGTCGCCCCTTGTCGTTCCAATAAATTGAGCGGAAAACGGGACTCGGACCCGCGACCCCAACCTTGGCAAGGTTGTGCTCTACCAACTGAGCTATTTCCGCAATTCACACCCTCTATATCTAACTGTTTAGCCTAACCATAGAGGAGCATTTCTCTAAATGCGATGCAAAGGTACGGTCTTTTCATGAAAGTACCAAACTTTTTTACGCTTTTTTTACAACAACACCCTGAATTACACTCTCTAATTGATGTATATCAAGTTTTAGATTAAGTTTAGCCATAATGATGAGTGATGGGTGATGAGTGATGGGTTAATAGTTCTTCGCTGGGCGAAGCGTCACTACGTGCCGAGCGATTTGCCCAGCGAAGAACTGTTATATCACATCCGTTACTCTTCCAGTGGGTCAAATGTGCCCATTGCTCCTGAGTTGTTGTTGTCCTGCCAGCCTATTGTCTGTGGCAGTTCTTTGTTTTCAGTTGATGCTGATGAGGACAGGCCGATCAGATAGTAGTTTGGTCGGAAGTTGACGTACTCTAATACGTGGTTGGCGTCATATCCGTCGCCACGGTTTTCTTTCCATTTGAGGTTTGCGGTGTACCATGTTTTGAGTGCGTCTATCTGTGCTGTGATGTCTTGTCTGAGGTCCACTCCTGCTGGTCTCACGGCTGTTGGGTCTGTTGCTGCAACTCTTACAAGTGGGTCAGAGTCGTATGTTGTGCCTCCTACGCCGTGTCGGTCTGCTACGCGGAATTGTATTGTCTCGCGTCGTTGCCCGTTGAATGGTTTGAAGCCTAACCATGTGCAATAGAATGGTGCTGTGCCTTTGGTGTCTGATGCTACGTAGGTGTAGAGTGGTGAGTTGTTTACGTCATAGTCGTCGCTCTACTTTCGTATGTACACTCCGCTTTTGCTTGTCAGCAGGTTATCGGCTCCATAACTGTTGCCACTTTCTGCGTTGCCCTGGTCGCTAAGGTTGGTATACCATACATGTGTTGTAGGCATTTTCCCATCGTGTGGTGTTGCCTGCGCGGTTGAAGAGCGGGCTTGCCCATAGTAGCATTACACGGCCTTTGAGTGCGAGTGCTGTTCCTGTGGTGACACGTCCGTAGTCTGATCCTGTCCATCCGCCATTCATTGTTTTTGCTGCGAGAGCATGCGTGCGGCGTTGTCAAGGTCTGAGAACTTGTCCGAGGAGTATGTTCTTTTCTTCGTCTGTTATTGCTCCGCCTTGTATGCAGTCGTTGATGTTCCTTATACGGCCATATACGGAGGCTTGTATGTTTGACTTGTCACCCATGAAATAGTCTGGCACACCGTTGGTGCTATTTACTGTACTGAAGTTCTATTTCCGGGTTTACGAAGTCACTGAAACCGCTGTATTCTTCTGTTGATTTTCCTGCTATGTCGTTGTTACCGATGGAGGGGTATTTCCATGTCTGGTCACTGATAGTGGGGAGACACCAACTGTATATGTCGTTTACGCGCCCGTTGCACCCGCTGTAATAGTCGTAGATGTCTGCTGTGGCGTTGTCGTAGTTTCTTTTTTCTTCAAGGAAGGTGTCGCTGCAGGAGTTGAGGGCCATGAGACCTATTACTCCTATTCCTATGTATTTGTTATGTAGGACTATTGTAATTTGCCGTCTTTCGCTGCGTAAAAGGGTATTAATCACAGTCTGATTTGCTGCTGTTTACATTGTAATCAGGTGCTGTTTGTTTTATGCTCTCGTTCTCCCAATGTTGTCACGGGTTTACGGCGCGAGAACTGACAACGAGTGATAATACGTTATACTACTCCTTTGAGGAGTTTATGTATTCACGGGGTGACATGCCAAACTTCTTTCGGAAGCACTTGCCGAAGTAACTTACGTCACTGAACCCTGACTGGTATGCCACCTCCGTAATGTTGACATTGCTTTGCTTTAACAGTTCAACGGCATGGTTGAGTTTGTAGTTCTTGACAAAATCACTTGGTGTTTCACCCGTGACGGCCTTCAATTTCTTAAACAGGGCACTGCGGCTCATACCCATACTACGTGCTATGACGTCTATTTCAAAGTCGTCATTGGTCAGGTTTCCCTTTATTATTGCACCTATACTGTCAAGGAATTGTTTGTTCTGTTGTTCAAGGTTGTAATTGCGCTTGTATTCAGCGAGTTTTGTTTGTACGTAGATGTTATTCTTCAACCTTATCTGATACCGTGCATAGCGTATTATGCCGTACATAGCAGTGATAAAGAGTACGGCATAGATGAGGTATGCCCACCACGTTTCCCACCACGGCGGGAGAATGGTAATGGCAAGCCTACGGCGGTTATGAAATGCGGGGTCAGAATAGTCTTTGGCCTCAACGGTGAAGACATATTCACCGGGAGGCACATTGGTATATGAGGCTATTCTACCAGTACCTACATAGTGCCAGTCACGGTCAAAGCCTTCAAGGCGATAACGGTATGTCACACGACCGGAATTGGTGTAACTGAGTGCTGCATACTCCAATGTAAACATTGACTGTGAATGTGTCAACTGCATACGGTTGGAATATACTATAGAACTGTCAAGTATGGGACGGTCAATGTAGTTGCGTATGTCCTGATTGTTTACTTCTCCACCTATTATATATATAGGATAGCGTTTGGGTGAGTCATGTAAACGCTCAGGGCGGAAGGCTATGATGCCTTCCTTGCACCCCAACCATATTTCTCCGTTACGATTATATATTGATGATCCGCCTTCTACGTAAACATTTGGAAAGCCGTCAGTGTTGTCATACTTCAAAACGCTTTGGGTTTTAGGGTTAAGGCATGAGAGACCGTTGGTGCTTACAAGCCACAGACGCCCGAACTTGTCCTCTAAAACGGAGACAATGACATCGTTCAACAGTCCCTCCTGCGCTCCGAAACGTTTTAATATGGGCAAATGAGTGTCTTGCTCAAGGCCTGTTAACTTGCACAGGCCACCACCAAAGGCGCATATCCATATATTCTTATATCGATCCTTGTACATGGTATATACGTCACTGTTGGCTATGGTGTGGACTTCCTTGGTGCGATAGGTTTCAATTTTCAGGTCACCAAGACGCTTGAAACGCGTATCGAGTGACATAAGTCCGTCTATGGTGCCCACCCAAAGGCGGCCGTTAGCGTCCTCTGCCATATTGCGAACCTCCATATACAGTCCGTATGCGGGGTAACGTATGCCATTGTATTTGTGATAGAAAGTAACCTTGCCGTCTTTCTCACGCATAAGGTTGAGACCGCCATCCAGTGTTCCTACCCAGAAATTGCGTTGAGAATCTATGTAGGTCATATAAACATTGTTACCGCTAATGGTGCTGCGGTCGTTCTCGTCGTGACGAAAATGTACAAACCTATACCCTCCCCTCTGTTTAAAGTCAGATATGACCTTCACCAGACCATCGCCCTTGGTGGACAGCCACAACACTCCTTTGGCGTCCTGCATCATGTAATATACACTGCCAATGCCGTAGGTGGCGTAGTCATAAACGTGCTTTATCTTACCTTGAATATCAAGCAGATAAACGTCACGGCTACGAGTTCCTATCCACACATCGCCGTTTGATAACTGTAACATTGACTTTACCCCGTCATTCTCAGCAAGGGCTAACGTGATACGGCGAAACTGTGTCTGGGGGAAAGTGAGTTTATAAACGCCATTGTCCGTAGAGGTGAGCCATAACAATCCTTCCTTATCTAGTTTCATACTGAAGAATCTAAGTCTGCGCCCAGCATCAGAAAACTCACGACGGTCTGCAATATTCTCACACTCCATAGTGTGGGGATTGACGTGGAGAATGTCTCCCGTCGCTGCTAGGAAAAAGTATCCGTGTTTTGGAGTTGCAACAAACTGCGGATTTGTGATCTTGCCTGACGTTGGCAAAGGGTACTGGCGATGGAAACCGTTCTTGGTGTTGGTACACGTCAAGGCTCTTCCATCAGCTCTGACAGTCCATACATACCCACCAGGGGAGTGATAGGTATGAACAGCAGCAGACTTCCTGACAAAATAGTTCTGCCAACGTTGCTGTGAACCTTTACCCATCTTTGTGCGACCCATAATGATGGAATATATCTGATAATCCTTACCAACGTAACTGGCACGATGTCCTCCCAACTTGGTATATGACAACTGGGTGACGTTGTTCTTCAAGCGATCAGTGTATTTGTCCGTATAACGGTGGCCATCAACAAGACGAACTATCTTGATACTATCATCGCGCGTGGTTGTTGCAAGGAGAAGGTTCTTATCCTTTGTAAGGAGCAGCACCTTGCCGTAAGCATCGGATTGTATCTTTATTATCTGTATATTGCGGGAGTATGGCTTCAACTCGTCATAGACATCTTCAAAGCGTTCTTTACGTTTGAACAATACAGACAACTTCCAGTCAGAGGTCTTTATCCACAGATTGCCTTCACCGTCCTCAACAACTGCCTCAACCTTACGTGGAGGTTGGGCGGAAGACAGGCTTGCAGACGGAGAGAATATCTCAAAACCGTAACCGTCAAAGCGAGAGAGACCATACCACGTGCCGAACCATATAAAACCGTCCTCAGAGTTAAGCGAACAGTTAACCGTATTGTGAGGCAGACCGTCCTGCTCCGTATAATGCGATACGAGGAACTCTGTATGCCTTGTATCAAATGGAGAGTTTTGTATAGCACGCCCGTAAGCCGACTGTACAAAACCGGCCAGAATAATGAGCGGTAATAAAATAATTATCATATTATTCCTCATTGAATAAGTGGAATAATGGATTAATAGGTTAGTTCTTGGCATAGCCGAGAGGTTTGGAGGGTTAGAAGTTTGGCTGTATGGACTTCTTACGAAGCGAAGTGACGTGTTATAATATAGATAAACAATCCCTGCTCCTGATGCGTCAGCACCATACGAGACACGGTCCAAAAGCCCATAGCACTAAACTTATTCTCCATGCAAAGGTAAGGCAATTTACAGACAACGCAAAACAAAACAAGGGAAAAGTTTATTTTGTTACGCCAAATTCTGCCTGCTGACGCTCTACTTCTCTCAACACACTCGCCTTCTGCTCTGGGGTAAGCACTGTTTCTTTATCACGTGGGGATATTGTTGAAAGGCCAGATGCAGCGGTTTTATGCTTGCCTCCAATGCCATCAAGGAACTGCCCATCGTATGGAACACTACTGAACTCTAACTCCGCAGATGTTGGAGCATGGGTGCCAGGGAACTGTACCGAAGCATACACCTTTATCTTTCCCGCATTACGAGTGCTCCTGACAAGAAGTGGCGCTGTGCCCCACTCAACGGCACGAGGGTTGGCACCAATAGAGGAGTCACCTATTATGTCTGCTTCTCCTTCAACAGAAAATACAATATTCTCCTTTGCTAAACGGCGGATATTACCACTATCATCAGTCACTTCACAC
>CALYTD010000090.1 GCA_945486445.1 uncultured Prevotellaceae bacterium | reverse complement strand
GCACACCATTTTATGGGCTACGGAGTTGTTGCAGCCCATACTTCTGTTCCTCATGCTTTTCGTTTCCTTTTGTAAGATAAGGCCTTCTGACCTCCGTCCGCACCGTTGGCACCTCTGGCTGTTGCTTACACAGTGTGTTTTGTTCACCCTGTGCAGCCTGCTGCTATGGGCTTTCCCTGCGACAGATGCACGCTTGGTTGTGGAGGGTTTTATGCTCGCCATCATCTGTCCTACCGCTACTGCCTGTGCCGTTGTTACCCAAAAACTTGGTGGAGATTCCGCTGCCACCACTTCATATACCATTATCATCAATATGGCGGTGGCATTGCTCTGCCCCCTGTTGCTGCCTTTGGCCCACCCGCAGGCTGGTGTGACATTCCTGCCGGCATCGCTGGTGATAATCAACAAGGTATTTCCGTTGCTCATTGTTCCACTGTTTCTTGCGTGGTTTGTAAGATACCTTATGCCAGGTTTCCATAACAAAATACTGCAACAGAAGGATCTTGCCTTCTATATGTGGGCTGTGTCACTGGCAATAGCCATTGCCGTTACCTGTCGTGCGCTGTCCCACAGTGATGAAAGCCTGTGGCACGTGGGGGGAATAGCCGTTGCTACGCTTGTTGCCTGCCTGTTACAGTTCGCTTTTGGTAGAGCCGTGGGCCGACGATACGGCATGAGTCTTGAAGCAGGACAGGCCATGGGACAGAAAAACACCGTCTTCGTCATCTGGCTGGGCTATACATTTCTCTCGCCAATCACAGCCACAGCGGGAGGCTTTTATTCTATCTGGCACAACGTGGTTAACTCCTATCAACTTTACAAAAAACGGCGGGAGGCATCTACATAGTAACCTTGGCATTTTGTAAAAGAGGCCTGATTACATAGTAAAAGAGCCCTGATTACCGTGTGAAAGCAATGCCTTTACACTGTAATCAGGGCTCTTTTACAATTTGCCGGGTTACGGTACGTCCTGTTACATATAACAGAAACTCCTAAATGTCGTTGTCTTCATCAATAAAAACGCCCGTTGCAAGCGTCCTCGCTGATTATCTGTGCCGTATCTTTCGGTCTGATTATCAGTCGCTTCCGTATGTTTGCGCGGTACGTGCAGGGACTTTGTCGTCAATATTCTATCAGTTCAAGAAACAGTGCGTTGCCAGGCATTGACTTGCCAGCCTGCGTGCGTTTCTTTCCCTCTATCACCTGTCTGAAATCATCAAGGGTCAAGCGGTGCCTGCCAACCTCTATCAGTGTCCCCACAATAGCCCTCACCATGTTGCGCAAGAAGCGGTTAGCCTTGATGCGGAAATACCACTCGGTCTGTGTGCCTGCGTCGCATAACGTCAGTGGGCGAGTAGGGCTTTGCGTGATGTTGTCGGCAGGAATCCATATCGCTTCCATGATGTCGCATAGAGTTGTCTTAACGTCTGTGTGGCTTTTGCAGAAACAAGCAAAGTCGTTATACTCCAACAGCATCGCTGCGGCCTTGTTCATCAGGGGGAAATCAAGGTCGAGGTGTGTCTGCCACACGTACTGCCTGCCGAAGGGAGAACGTGAGGTGGAGATGTAATAGTGATATGTCCGTGCCTTTGCTGAGAAACGGGCGTGCATCGTGTCGTTCACCTCCTCCACCTTATATATATATATATCAGGAGGCAACATTCTGTTAAGACGGTATTGCAGCGTGCTGACGCCACCCCGTTTGCAGGATAGGGTGGGGAGTACAGCGTCAAAATGCGCCACCATGTGACGTGCGTGTACGCCAGCATCGGTGCGCCCGGCCCCCACAATGTCTATGGGTGCGCGCAGCAGTGTGGATAAGCAGCGTTCTATCTCGCCCTCCACGGTGATGCCGTTAGGCTGTATTTGCCAACCGTGATAGCGTGTGCCATCGTATGAAAGGTGTATGAAGTATCGCATGGTTATGTGAGATTGTGCCCTTCGTATGCAGAAATCTTACATCTGAAATTATCTGGCAGCGGTATTGTTGTCTTCTCTTTCATGTTAATACAAACCATCACCGTCTGGCAATCACATTTTATCTCCTTGGTGCGAATGTTGATGGCGCGCTGTCGAAGGGTGAAACTCTTATTGCCGAGGTGGACAATGGCGGTCTGTATCTCTATCTCATCAGGAAAGTAAATGGGTGCGAGAAAGTTGGCGTTGATGTTTGCCACCACGATGCTAACCTGCTGTAAGGCGTCTTGCCCCACTACGTCCATAAAGTATTTCTCTTTGCTCATGTCAAACAAAGAGAAATAAACGGAGTTGTTTACATGCCCGAATCGGTCAACGTCAGAGAATCTCAACTGTGCTGGGATATGGTGACGGAAGGTTATTGTGTACGGGTCCTCGTCCATTTCTGATGTCCGTTTGGTAAGTTATTCAGTGGGTTAGTGGTTTAGAGATTTAGATATCTGCCAGAGATAAAAAATAAACCGCTAAACCACTAAATAAAAAATATACTAAATAACTATTGTTTATTATCGTTCTCGCGTATCTCCACGCGACGTATCTTACCGCTGATTGTCTTTGGAAGTTCATCAACAAACTCAACAATCCTTGGGTATTTGTAGGGCGCGGTCTCACGTTTTACGTGGTCTTGCAGTTCCTTTTTCAACGTGTCATCAGCCTTGTGCTTGTATTCTTCGGTGAGCACTATGGTGGCTTTGATTATCTGTCCGCGTATCTCATCAGGCACAGCAGTGATTGCACACTCCACTACTGCGGGGTGACTCATCAGTGCTGACTCTACCTCAAACGGTCCAACGCGGTAGCCGGAGGTCTTTATCACATCGTCAGCACGTGATACGTACCACAGATATCCCTCCTCATCATAATACACAATGTCACCCGTGTAGTAGAGACCGTTCTGTATTCGCTTCTCCGTCATCTCCTCATTACGGTAGTAACACTTGAAGAGACCGAGCGGTTTCTTGTCGCCCACACGTATAACAAGTTCTCCGTGCTGCATGGCAGGTACGTGTTTGCCCTCATCATCCACAACGTCTATGTCGTACTGTGGATTCCTTACCCCCATGGAACCAGGCTTCGGATTAACCCAGGGGTATGTACCCACAACGAGAGTAGTCTCTGTTTGTCCGTAAGACTCGTATATTGTGATGCCTGTTTTCTGCTTCCACTCATCAAAAACACTTGGGTTCAGAGCCTCACCAGCCGTGGTGCACCATTCCAATGCAGAGAGATCATAGTCAGAAATGTTCTCGCGTATAAGGAAACGGTATATTGTTGGCGGTGCACAGAAGGAAGTAATGTGGTTGTCCTGCAACACTTTCAGAAGGTCAGCAGGTTTGAAATGCCCCTCATAATCATATACAAAAACAGTTCCTCCAGCCAGCATTTGACCGTAAAACTTACCCCATACAGCCTTTCCCCAGCCTGTGTCGGCCAGTGTTAGGTGCAGGGAACCTTCGTGTATGTTGTGCCAATACTTTGCGGTGATGATGTGTGCCAACGGATATGAGAAGTCATGCATCACCATTTTGGGCTCACCCGTTGTGCCACTTGTAAAATAAAGCAGGAAATTATCTGTCACTTTGTTGCGCTTCGGCATGACAAACGTCTCGGCTTCTTCTATTCCTCGCCAGTAGTCAAACCACCCATTGGGCACAGCGGGGCCAATGGATATGCAGTGTCTGAGTGTCGGGCTGAAGCGGCGTGCCTTCTGAACGTGGTTCAATACCAATGGGTCACCACAGGCAATGATGCAACTTATGCTCGCCATGTGGCAACGGTACAGTATGTCTTTGTCTGTCAGCATGTGAGTGGCAGGTATCGCTACTGCTCCAATCTTGTGTAGAGCCACCATTGTGTACCACCACTCTATACGCCTTTTCAGTATCAACATCACCCTGTCTCCCTTCTCTATGCCGATGCCTTGCAGGAAAGCGGCGCAACGATCGGTGGTGTTTTTGAAGGCACGGTATGTGATATGCTTCTTCTCGCCACGGTCGTTGACCCACATTATAGCTTCTTTCTCTGGCATTGTCTCGGCGTATGCGTCGATTACATCGTAGCCGAAGTTGAAGTCATCAGGTACTTCCACCTTGAAATTTTGAAGGAAGTCCTCGTATGATGTGAATTGTTCTTTTTGTAAGTAATTTCCTATCATTATTTCGTTTAATGGTTTGCTAAATGCGATGCAAAAGTATTAAAACGCCAAATGATAGCCTTTGAATTAACTTTTATTAATTCCGAAGTGTTGTTTTTGGTGCCCCGAATTGTAATTATCGGTCCAACCATTTGCGCACTTGTGCTTTTCGTGTGCGACTGATGATTATTTCTGGTGTTCTGTCTGATTTGAGTTTCAGGAGCTCTTTGCCGTTGACGAGACGTTCCATTCCGCTTACCAGTTCTGCTGGTACTATGTACTTGCGGTTTACCCTCATAAATTTTTCGGGGTCAAGTTGTTCTTCTACCGTGCTGAGTGGCATGTCTATGGGGCATGATGTGCCGTCGAGAAGCACGAGATATGTTGATTTATGCTCCGAGACAATGTATTGTATGGTTGACAATGGAATCATTCTTTCTCCATTGAATGATTTTACTACAAACCTTTCTCGATAGTTATTCTGTCGTGATTTGCTCACTTGTCTGTTTATTTCTGCTATTGGGTTTTCCTTTGCTGCTATCAGGGCCATTGCTTTTCTCATGGCATCGGCAAGGCAACCGTCGCTTACTGGTTTTACGAGGTATGACAGGCTGTAGAACTCGAAGGCCTTTAATGCGTTGTTCCCTGATGTTGATAGAAAGATTACTGGTATGTCAGCGGGTGCATATGCGAGTGCGTCAAAGACGAGACCGTCGTTTAGTTCCACGTCGGCTATTATGATATCGGTGTCGTGATGTAACGAGAGATACTCCCTTCCGTGTTCCACTGATGGTATTGGTCCTATGACATCGTATTCTGGACTCATGTTTTCCAGCATGTGTCTTATAAGGTGGAAGTTATAGATTTCGTCCTCGAATATCAGTATTTTCATCTTTTTACTGTTATGTGTGGCTGTTGGTCATGCTGTTGCTGGTTGTCAGATGTAGAATTCCGCCTCGTTGACCAGTCCTGCACGTAGTGCATATTTCATTGCGTCGTGTGCGCAGTTCACTCCGAGTTTGCGGAATATGTTCTTCCTATGTGAGTTTATCGTGTGTATGCTTGAGAATCTTTCTGCGGCTATTTCTTTTGTTGTTTTGCCCTGTGCTATTGCTTTCAGCACCTCGCGTTCTGTCTGTGTGAGGTCGTCTTTGTGCTTTTCCTGCACCACAGCGCTTTGCAGTAGCACTTCGGTTGCGTGTTGTGCTATGTATCTTTCGCCGCGTATTACGTATCTTAGTGCCTCTCGCATTATGTCTATCGGCGAGTCTTTGTATGCTACACCGATGTGTTGTGTCTCGTAGAGCACGTATCTCAGGAAGTCTGCTGTTAGTTCTTCGCTCAGCAGGAGCCATGTGGTTGTGGGGTTAGCCTCACTCATTATCACGAGGCTTTCGCTGTTGGCGAAGTCGAACAGGGTGTAGTCC
>CALYTD010000089.1 GCA_945486445.1 uncultured Prevotellaceae bacterium | reverse complement strand
AAAGACTGCATGAGAGGCAGGATAGTGGAGTCGCCGTACTCACATGAGCCGCAGGTGATACTCTCTGCCGTAACCAACAACCGCCGTCAACTGTTGCAGGCCAAGCGTATCGTCATCGTGTCATGCGGCACGTCATGGCACGCCGGCTTGATAGGCAAACAACTTATAGAGCATTTCTGTCGCATACCGGTGGAGGTGGCATACGCCAGTGAGTTCCGTTATTCCGACCCGGTGATAGGAAACGACGATGTGGTGATGGCAATATCACAGTCAGGAGAGACGGCGGACACACTTGCGGCGATACAACTGGCAAAGGAACGCGGCGCGCTAATCTTCGGAATAGTGAACGGAGTAGGCTCATCAATAGCGCGAGAGTCAGACACAGGAACATACATACACGTAGGACCAGAGATAGGTGTGGCATCAACAAAGGCCTTTACAGGACAGGTAACGGTGCTGACGCTACTGGCACTGGCACTCGGCATGGCAAAAGGAACAGTAGAACAGGAAGAGTATGAGGCCACCATCAAGGAACTTATGCTGATACCTGACAAGATAAAGAAGATTCTTGAGCAGAACGACAAGATAGAGAAAATAGCACAGACATACACATACGCCCATAACTTCCTGTATCTCGGCCGAGGGTGGAACTACCCTGTGGCACTTGAGGGGGCTTTGAAACTGAAAGAAATAAGTTACATACACGCAGAAGGATACCCCGCAGCAGAAATGAAACACGGCCCAATAGCACTGGTAGATGCCGAGATGCCCGTGGTGTTCATTGCCACCCACCATACGCTTTACCAGAAAATAGTATCCAATATGCAGGAGGTAATCTCACGCCACGGTAGCATCATCGCCATAGTGACAGAAGGAGACGAACAGGTGAAAGGCATGGTTAAGGAAGTAATAGAACTGCCAGAGACACTCGACTGCCTCGACCCGCTACTCAGCGTCATACCGTTACAACTGCTGTCATACCACGTGGCAGTAGCAAAAGGACTGAATGTGGACCAGCCAAGAAACCTCGCAAAGTCTGTAACAGTAGAATAAGCAAACACAACAACAACACAACAACAGCATAAAACAAATATGGAACCTCTAAAGCACGAATGTGGCGTAGCAATGATACGCCTGCTGAGGCCGCTGGAATACTATCAGGAAAAATACGGAACGTGGATGTATGGCATCAACAAACTGTACCTGATGATGGAAAAACAGCACAACCGCGGACAGGAAGGAGCCGGCCTGGCTGCCGTGAAACTGGATGTGAGACCCGGTAATGAGTATATGTTCCGTGAGAGAGCAGAAGGAGCAAATGCCATAAAGGAAATATTTTCCACGGTGCATGGCAAGTTCCGGGGACTGTCGAAGGAACAGTTTGCAGATGCAAACTACGCAAGGGAGAACCTCGCTTTTGCGGGAGAACTGTACATGGGACACCTTAGGTACAGCACGACGGGGAAGAGCGGAATATCATACGTGCACCCATTCCTCAGACGAAACAACTGGAAAGCAAAGAACCTTTGCTTGTGCGGAAACTTCAACATGACGAATATCGACGAGATATTTGAACGGCTGACACAGCAAGGGCAGTACCCAAGGATATACAGCGATTCATATATCATGCTGGAATTAATGGGACACCGACTTGACAGAGAGGTAGAAAGAAACTACGGACTGGCAAAAAAACAAGGACTGGAAGACTATGACGTGACACAATTCATTGATGACAACGTCGATATGTCAAACGTCCTATCTACCACCATGCAGTACTTTGACGGAGGATATGTGGTGTGCGGAATCACCGGAAGCGGCGAGATGTTCGCCATGAGAGACCCCTGGGGCATACGACCCGCATACTTCCATCTCGATGATGAGGTAATGGCACTGGCAAGCGAAAGGCCTGTTTTACAGACAACATTCGACCTGCAAGTAAGCGACATCATAGAACTTATGCCAGGAGAAGCGATACTTGTAAACCGTGCCGGCAAGGTAAGACGAAAGCAAATCATAGAGCAGAAAGGAGACTATAAATGCTCTTTCGAGAGAATCTACTTCAGTCGCGGCTCCGATACGGATATATATAAGGAACGCAAGAAACTTGGAGAACAACTCACAGAGCCCATATTGAAGGCTGTGGACTATGACCATAAGCACACAGTGTTCTCTTATATACCCAACACTGCGGAGGTAGCGTACTATGGAATGTTGACAGGCTTCAAGCATTACATCAACCAGCAGAAGGTGGAACAGTTGCTGACGTTGGGACATCAGCCGACAAAAGAGGAGCTGATAACATTGCTGGCAGAGTATGTAAGGTCAGAGAAAATAGCGTGGAAAGACATAAAACTAAGAACGTTCATCAGCGAAGGAAGCACCCGCAACGACCTTGCCTCACACGTATATGACGTAACATACGGCTCAGTAGAGGAAAGAGTGGATAACCTTGTGGTCATAGACGACTCCATAGTAAGAGGCACTACACTCAAGGAGAGCATCTTGAAGATACTCGACAGGCTGAAACCACGGAAGATAGTGATAGTAAGCAGCGCGCCACAGATACGCTATCCCGACTACTATGGCATAGACATGGCAAGGCTGGAAGAATTCTGTGTGTTCCGGGCCGCTATACAATTACTGAAAGATCGGGGCATGGAAGAACTGATAAGGAGCGTTTATGACGAATGTAAAAAGGAACTCCAAAAGCCCAAGGAGGATATGCAGAACATGGTAAGAAGGATTTATGACCCCTTCACCGTGGATGAGATAAACCATAAAATAGTGGAGATGCTCCACCCAGAAGGTATGACTACACCTGTAGAACTCGTATTCCAAAGCATCGAAGGACTGCACAAGGCGATACCAAACCATAAAGGTGACTGGTACTTTACTGGTAACTATCCCACTCCAGGAGGCACAAAACTGTGCTTGCAGGCATTCGTTAACTATTACGAGAAGTACGCCAGTCAGCTCTCGCAGACTAATATGGTATGGCAATAAACCACAAACGGCTGCGGAAACAGTAACGATACACAGTACAATAAACATTAGAAGATAACATAAACATAAAATAAATTCCAGCCTACAACACGCTTCTCATGGTGTAAAAAAGTCTGGTAAGATAAGATGAAACAGGTAACATTAGTATTACAGGACGGAACAACGTTCCACGGAAAGTCATTCGGATACGACAAACCAGTAGCGGGTGAGGTTGTGTTCAACACTGCCATGATGGGCTATCCAGAGAGCCTTACTGACCCATCATACGCTGGACAGTTGATGGTTCTCACCTATCCGCTTGTCGGAAACTACGGCGTGCCACCATTCTCAATAGAAGATAACGGTCTGCCTACATTCATGGAGAGCGACAAAATATACGCTTCCGCGATAATAGTGGCTGACTATAGCACGGAATACAGTCACTGGAATGCTAAGGAAAGCCTTGCAGAGTGGTTGAGACGAGAGCAAGTGCCGGGCATAACGGGCATTGACACGCGTGAACTCACAAAGGTGTTGCGCGAGCATGGTGTTATGATGGGCAAGATACTCTTTGATGATGAGCCGGACAATGTGCCTGAGGCAGATTACGAAGGGGTGAATTTCGTTGATAAGGTGTCAACAAAGAAGATTCTGACATATAACGAGGGAGCACCTAAGAAGGTAGTGCTTGTGGACTGTGGTGTTAAGGCTAACATCATACGTTGCCTTATAAACCGTGGCTGCGAGGTAATACGCGTGCCCTGGAACTATGACTATACCGACATGGTGTTTGACGGATTGTTCCTTGCTAACGGTCCTGGCGACCCTGATATGTGTGAGGAAGCTGTGAATATCATAAGGAAACAGATGGCAATCAGCGATAAGCCCATCTGCGGTATCTGCATGGGCAACCAGTTACTGGCAAAGGCTGCTGGTGCGAAGATATACAAGTTGAAGTACGGACACCGCTCTCACAACCAGCCAGTGCGTATGGTTGGTACGGAGAAATGCTTTGTTACGTCGCAGAATCATGGCTATGCCGTGGATGCCACAACGCTTGGCGAAGAATGGGAAGAGTTGTTCGTGAACATGAATGACGGCTCTAACGAGGGCATACGCCATAAGTCCAAACCTTGGTTCTCAAGCCAGTTCCACCCGGAGGCGTGCTCCGGACCGGTCGATACAGAATTTATGTTCGATAAGTTCGTGGCCACTCTATAATAATATATATAAGGTAAAAGATTCAAACGATAATGAAAGACGATAGCATAAAGAAAGTACTTCTTCTGGGTTCCGGTGCTCTGAAAATCGGTGAGGCCGGCGAATTTGACTACTCAGGCTCACAAGCCTTAAAGGCATTACGTGAGGAAGGCGTTGAGACTGTGCTGATAAACCCGAACATTGCCACTGTTCAGACTTCGGAGGGTGTGGCTGATAAGATTTATTTCTTGCCCGTACAGCCATATTTCGTGGAGCGTGTGATACAGGAAGAGAAGCCTGACGGCATACTCCTTGCGTTCGGAGGCCAGACCGCCCTCAACTGCGGCGTGGAGTTATATCAGGCTGGTATACTTGAGAAATATAATGTCCGTGTGCTTGGTACGCCTGTTCAGGCTATCATGGATACGGAAGACCGTGAACTGTTTGTCAAGAAACTGGACGAGATAGACGTTAAGACCATCAAGTCACATGCTTGTGAGAATATTGATGAGGCGCGTAAAGCAGCGTCTGAACTCGGTTATCCTGTCATAATACGTGCGGCTTATGCCCTCGGCGGTCTTGGCTCCGGATTCTGTGATAACGAGGAAGAACTGAACCAACTGGCCGAAAAGGCGTTCTCTTTCTCTCCCCAGGTGCTTGTTGAAAAGTCATTGAAGGGCTGGAAGGAGATAGAGTATGAGGTGGTGCGTGACCGTTATGACAACTGTATCACCGTATGTAACATGGAGAACTTTGACCCTCTCGGCATACACACCGGTGAGTCAATAGTCATAGCTCCGTCACAGACACTGACAAACTCTGAGTACCATAAGCTCCGCGCCCTTGCCATAAAGATAATCCGTCACATCGGCATCGTGGGTGAGTGTAACGTGCAGTACGCCTTCGACCCAACGTCTGAGGACTATCGTGTCATAGAGGTTAATGCCCGACTGTCACGTTCTTCAGCTCTGGCATCAAAGGCTACGGGCTATCCTCTTGCCTTCGTTGCAGCGAAACTTGGCATGGGTTACGGTCTGTTTGAACTTAAAAACTCTGTTACAAGGACAACGTCCGCCTTCTTTGAGCCGGCTCTTGACTATGTGGTCTGCAAGATTCCGCGCTGGGACCTCTCCAAGTTCCGTGGCGTTGACAAGGAACTCGGCTCGTCAATGAAGTCTGTCGGCGAGGTGATGGCTATCGGCCGTAACTTTGAGGAGGCCATACAGAAGGGCCTCCGCATGATTGGTCAGGGTATGCACGGCTTCGTTGAGAACAAGGAATTGGAGATAAACGACATCGAGGCGGCTCTGAAAGCCCCGACGGACAAACGCATATTTGTCATTGCAAAGGCTCTGAAGCGTAAGATATACAATGTGGATGAGATTCATGAGATGACGAGGATAGACAAATGGTTCCTTGAGAAACTGCAGCATATTGTTGACATTGACGACAGG
>CALYTD010000088.1 GCA_945486445.1 uncultured Prevotellaceae bacterium | reverse complement strand
ATACTATATAAGAACTTTGTTATTGACGAATATCAGTTGCTGCAAGCCCGCCTATGCGGTGCCTCCGCAGTGCTACTGATAGCCGCCTGCCTAAGTAAAGAGGAGTGTAACAGCCTGTTACAGAACGCACATAGCCTCGGAATGGAGGTATTACTTGAGATGCACAGCAAGGAAGAGACGGAATATGCGGACCTGTTTCCTGACATATGTGGCATAAATAACCGTAACCTTGGCACCTTCATAACACAGGTGGAGAACTCATTCAAGTTAGCAGAACTACTACCTCATGACAGTTGTAAGGTTAGTGAAAGCGGCATAAGCAACCCAAAAACAGTACGAGAACTGCGCAATGCAGGGTTCAATGGCTTCCTGATAGGCGAGAATTTCATGAAGACAGACAATCCAGGAGAGGCTCTCGCAAGGTTTATCAACGACATAAAAGCGAACTAACAACATGAAAATAAAGGTATGCGGGATGCGTGACCCAGAGAATATACACGCAGTTAAGGAACTTGGCATAGACTTCTTGGGACTGATTTTCTGGCCCAAAAGTTCACGATATGTCAAGGATATCACGGTAAGGGCTGGCAATATCCCCGACATACCGACAGAACTGGGCATGACAAAAAGCCAAGAAAGACAGCCCGCCACAGTGGGAGTGTTCGTCAATGAGATGCCACAAACGGTTGTAACCCACGCCTACAACTATAAGTTAGACTACATACAACTGCACGGAGAGGAAAGCCCAACGTACATAGACAATCTCAAACGCACCTTGATTCCTGACATAATGCCAGAGATAAAGGTGATAAAAGCACTAAGCATACGTGAGGCTGACGACGTAAAACGATGGCGACAATACAAAGACCACACAGACCTCATACTGTTCGACACTAAATGTGACTGCGTAGGAGGTTCAGGAAAACAGTTTGACTGGTCCGTCCTTGAAGGCTATGACGGAGACATTCCGTTCCTGCTCTCAGGCGGAATAGGCCCAAAAGATGCGGAAAGGGTGAAGAGATTCAGCCACCCTATGTGCATAGGCATTGACATAAACTCAAGGTTTGAGATTGCACCCGCAATGAAAGATATATCAAAACTCAGAACATTCATAAACGAAATACAACAACAATGAACAAGATAAACAAACTATTCGCTGACAACAAAGACAGGAAACTGCTGTCCCTGTACTTCTGCGCAGGCTACCCTACCGCTGACTGTACAAGCAATGTAATAAAGACCTTGCAGGCTCGAGGAGTGGACATGATAGAGGTTGGCATACCTTTCTCGGACCCTATGGCTGACGGCCCGGTAATACAACAGGCGGCAACGCAATCATTACGCAACGGTACTACGCTGAAAAAAATCTTCACACAGTTGAAGGAGATAAAGGAAGAAGTGCATATACCACTGATATTGATGGGTTATCTGAACGTCATAATGCGCTACGGAATAGAGGAATTCTGCAAGTCATGCGTGGAATGTGGCGTAAGTGGTGCCATAATCCCCGACCTTCCATTCAAGGATTACCTTGAACTTAAACCGATAGCAGATAAATATGACATTCGCTTCATCATGCTAATAACCCCTGAAACATCAGAAGAACGCTTACTCTTAATAGATGAACACACCGACGGTTTTATCTATATGGTAAGTTCTGCAAGTACAACTGGAGCACAAAAGTCGTTTGACGAGGCTAAGCAGGAGTACTTCCATCGTATCAATGCCATGAATCTTCGCAACCCACGCATGATAGGTTTCGGTATAAGCAACAAGCAGACGCTGGAGTCATCACAACAAAATGCGGCAGGAGCAATAATCGGCAGCAAGTTCGTACAGTTACTTGCAGATGCAGAAGGAGACCCTAACGTGGCGATGGACAGGCTATATGAGGCGTTAAACAACTAAAAATGACAACACAACAATGAACTACAATGTAAACGAAGAAGGCTTCTACGGCAATTACGGCGGAGCTTATATACCAGAGATATTATACAAGACAGTAGAGGATTTGAAGAAGGCGTACCTGCCAATACTTGAAAGTGAGGACTTCAAAAGTGAGTTCCACGCCTTGTTGAAAGACTATGTAGGTCGCCCTTCGCCACTATATTTTGCAAAAAGGATGTCTGAGAAATATGGTTGTCAGCTATACTTGAAGCGTGAAGACCTTAACCATACCGGCGCACATAAGATTAACAATGCCCTCGGACAGATTCTCCTTGCAAAGAAAATGGGCAAGACCCGCATCATAGCCGAGACGGGTGCTGGACAGCATGGCGTTGCAACAGCCACGGTATGCGCACTGATGAACATGCCATGTACCGTATATATGGGTGCGCTTGACGTGCAACGCCAGCACGTAAACGTTGAAAGAATGAAGATGTTAGGGGCTACCGTACACCCTGTGGAAAGCGGAAACATGACATTGAAGGACGGAACCAACGAGGCAATACGTGACTGGTGCAGTCATCCTGCTGACACATTCTATATCATAGGCAGCACAGTAGGCCCACACCCCTACCCTGATTTGGTGGCAAGACTGCAAAGTATAATTTCTGAAGAGATTAAATGGCAGTTGGAAGAAAAGATTGGTCGTGACTATCCTGACTATCTCATGGCCTGTGTAGGTGGTGGTTCCAATGCCGCTGGCACAATATATCACTATATAAACGATGAGAGAGTACGCATAATACTCGGTGAGGCTGGAGGCTTAGGAGTGGACACAGACAAGACTGCAGCGTCCATGCAGGTAGGTACTACCGGCATACTTCACGGCTCACGTATTAAGCTTATGCAGACAGAGGACGGTCAGATTATTGAACCTTACTCCATATCAGCAGGGCTTGATTACCCTGGTACTGGTCCGCTTCACTGTAATCTGTATGAGACAGGACGTGCACAGGTGTTGCCGGCAAATGACGATGAGGCACTAAACGCCGCTTTTGAACTGACAAGAATGGAAGGAATTATTCCAGCACTGGAATCTGCCCACGCCCTCGCACTGCTGCCAAAGGTGTCTCCGCAGTTCAAGAAAGACGATGTAGTAGTGCTTACCGTCTCAGGACGTGGTGACAAAGACCTTGATACCTACCTCGCCAACGTAAAATAATCAAACGGATATTACACATTATGTTCAGATATACTACAACAACAAGAACCATACTTGCCGACCTACATACACCCGTAAGCGTGTATATGCGACTAAGGGACATATACCCACAGTCTGCACTTATGGAGAGTTCCGACTACCACGAAAAGGATAATTCTCGCTCTTTCATAGGTCTAAACCCTGTGGCTTATGTCAGCATCAGTCACGGCGAGGCCGTTTGTTCATATCCCGATGGTACGTCAACAAGGCATACCGTGGACCATGATTATCGCTCAGACAACGCTATCAACGATTTTCTTGACCGCTTCGCTATTAGTGGTGAACACTCTGAATACTGCGGATTGTATGGTTATACGGCCTTCAACGCCGTACGTTACTTTGAAGATATAGCCGTGAAGGACACCACAATGGCAAAGAACGATGCTCCAGACATGCTTTATATCTTCTTCCGTGACGTGATAGTGTTTGACCATTTCAACAACAAGATGATACTCATCACCCTCACGGAAGACACTGACGCCACTGCGGGGGGCACGGCACAGATAGACAATCTGCTGATGAAGATGAACAAAGCCAATGTTCAACCCTACGACTTCCACCCTATTGGTGACACGACATCACCACTGACAGACGAGGAACACAAGGCGAATATACGCAAGGGAATAAAGCATTGTCAGCGGGGTGACGTCTTCCAGATTGTCCTTTCACGCCGTTTCGTGCAGCAATATGAGGGAGATGACTTCAAACTTTACCGTGCTCTGCGCAGTATCAACCCCTCACCATACCTTTTCTACTTTGATTTCGGAGGCTTTCGCATATTTGGCTCATCGCCAGAGACGCACTGCCGCATAGGGATTGGCGACAACGGGGAATACACGGCATACATAGACCCGATAGCAGGTACGACAAAACGCACGGGCAATGCTGAGCAGGACCGTCGCAATGCGGAGTATCTGCGCAACGACTCCAAAGAGAACGCGGAACACGTAATGCTTGTTGACCTTGCACGTAACGACCTTTCACGTAACTGCCACAACGTACATATTGACTTTTACAAGGATATGCAGTACTACTCTCATGTCATACACCTTGTCAGTCGTGTCAGCGGTACTCTTGACAAGGGTGCAGACCCCGTGAAAGCATTTATTGACACCTTCCCTGCCGGAACGCTATCAGGGGCTCCGAAGGTGCGTGCCATGCAACTAATATCAGAATATGAACCGCACAACCGTGGTGCATACGGAGGTTGTATAGGCTTTATTGGCTTCAACCGCACGTTGAATCAGGCTATTACCATACGCACATTTGTCAGCAGAAACGGAGAACTGTGGTTCCAAGCTGGGGGAGGAATAGTGGCAAAAAGCAACGAGGAATACGAGTTGCAGGAGGTGAACAACAAACTTGGAGCACTCAGAAAAGCCATATTAATGGCTGAAAATATGTAATATCATTAGTCAGCAAGCGCAATGAAACATATAGTAATAATAGACAATTACGACTCATTCACCTACAACCTCAGCCATTTGGTAAAGGAACTTGGTGCAGAGGTCACCGTATATCGCAACGACCAATTCACGATGGATCAGTTGGAGAGATTTGACAAGATTATACTCTCCCCCGGTCCGGGTATTCCCTCGGAGGCTGGTTTACTGCTTGACGTGATAAAGAACTATGCCGGCAAGAAGCCTATACTTGGTGTTTGTCTCGGTCATCAGGCCATAGGCGAATACTTTGGTGGCAGGTTGGAGAACCTATCCACCGTCTTTCACGGTGTGGCAACAGAGGGAACACAGTTTGGCACAGACCCAATCTTCAAGGGATTACAAAAACGCATCGTCATGGGGCGTTATCATTCATGGGTGGTAAGCAAAGAGAACTTCCCCAGTTGCCTTGAAATAACGGCAGAGAGTGATGAAGGACAGGTCATGGCACTGCGCCACCGCACGTTTGACATACACGGAATACAGTTTCACCCAGAAAGCGTACTAACGCCAGAAGGGCGTACCATGTTAAACAACTGGCTGGACCTATAGGCTGTATCAATGACACAACGTAACCTCAACCCCAATAGGTCATTTGGCCGCAGGCAGGTTTCTTGACATTATAACAACGGTTTTTCAGCCTTTTTCCTATCCTACATACACTATAATGTGCCACACCGAATCCCGACATAGCACGCCATGCCCTCGATGAAACGGTACACAAACTAGCAAATAGACAGGTGGAACTATCTGAAATACAATAACCTGCTGAGGGGGAAAAAGCACAAGAGACGGACACTGTAATGCAGTTTCCGCCTCTTTTTTGTGCACTATCCCCAAATCGCTCATCATAAAACAGACAAGTATCCTTACGTTATAAAACCCAGTTTGAGGGCGCATAAAAAACGAGTACGGACACCTTGCTCGGTAAAAGACGGCAAATTACCATGTAAAAAGGTGCTGATTACAATGTAATCCGTATGCTTTTACACGGTAATCAGCACCTGATTATCCAAATCGCAAAGTAAACTTCTGTACCTTTTCTGTTATCAATTATAA
>CALYTD010000087.1 GCA_945486445.1 uncultured Prevotellaceae bacterium | reverse complement strand
GCACCGCGCCAGGACGCTGGGCAGCAGATGGGAGAGGGAAGAACAAGGGAAGAAAAAATAATATAAGTCGAATCATGCTTTGCAAAAGTACCAAAAACTTTCAGATTAACAAAGCATGTCGTCGTTTTTTGCGCGTAATATTTTGTAAATCCAATACTTTTGACTACTTTTGCACTATGAAAAAGACAACCAACAGTTTACTGACCATGAACAGAAACCTTATAACCCTACTGACACTGATATGCAGCCTGTGCCTCAACGCGCAGACGGCGAAGGAGGATTTCAAGCGTGACATAACCCTGTCAGGCGACAACTACGTGGCCTACCGCGGTCCGCAGAAACAGTTGACGGCCGCCCCCGCAGGCTACGAAGCCTGCTATATCAGCCACTACGGCCGTCACGGCTCACGCTACCTGATAGGCGAGAAGACGTATTCACACCCCTACAACGTGTTGAAAGAAGCCAACGAGGCGGGTATGCTGACACCGAAAGGGCAGGAACTGATGCGCATACTGGGCATAATGAAGGACAATGCCGCCGGGCATATAGAAGAACTGACACTGCTCGGAGCACAGCAGCACCACGAGATAGCCACCAGAATGTATGACCGTTTCCCCACGGTATTCGCGGGAAACACCAACGTTAAGGCCAACAGTTCGGTGGTGGTGCGCTGCATTCTGTCCATGAACAACGCCCTGCTGGCACTGCAAAGCCGTAACCCCAGCCTCACTTTCCGCCTCGATGCATCAAAAGGAGATATGTCGTACATACACTTCAACGACAAAACACTTGCAGGTCGCAAGATGCCCGACGGCTCAGAAGCAAGAAAGGCATACAAGGAGTTTGAGAAACAGCACATCAACTGGGTGCCGTTTATGAACCGTATCTTCAAGAACGAGGGCTACTGGCGCAACACAGTGAAGAACCCTTACCAGTTTTATATAGACGAAGTGTGGAAGATCTGCTCCAATATGCAGAGCACGGAGATGCGCCACACACTGTCACTATATGACTATTTCACCTTTGACGAGTTGTATAACATCTGGCTTACACGCAATGCCAACTGGTATATAACCTTCGGTCCCTCGCCATTGAACGGCGGAACGCAGATCTATTCACAGCGACACCTGCTGCGAAAGATAATAGAAGAGGCCGATTCAAGCCTCGCCCTGCCCGTGCCCGGCGCCACATTGCGATACGGTCACGAGGTGTGCGTGCTGCCGCTGGTGTGCCTGCTCAACCTCAACGGTTACGGAACGCAGTACAATGACCTCAATGACCTCGAGAAAAACGGCTGGTATGACTACCGAATCTTTATGATGGGCAGCAACGTTCAGTTCGTCTTCTACCGCCGCAATGCCGCTGACCGTGACCCGCTGGTGAAGGTATTGCTGAACGAGGACGAGGCAACTCTGCCCCAACCCCTCACCCCCGTCACCGGACCTTACTATAAGTGGAAGGACGTGAGGGAGTATTATATGAAGAAACTGAGTGATTACAAGGAATGAAACATCCTTATAATGAACGGTGAAAAATGACAAAGGAGAGATTCGAGAGTCTTCTTTCGGAAGAGATAGGTACATATAAAGCGCTTTTGGAAACAGGAGATAATGACTGGATAGTAAAGGGTTTTGTAGATGTAAACAAGAATATCTACACCATAACGAATGACACCAAGGTCGTATCTAAAATCATAGAACTCCTGCTTATACCCAAATTAGAAGCGTTTGCATGTGCCAATGGCCTGGTGCTGGCATTGCCTTCAAAACAGAATTACTATCCGGACATGACCTTCAAGGATGAGGAAGGCAATATGTTTGCCGTGGATTTCAAGTCAAGTTATTATGAAGGCGATACGGTTAACGGCCTGACCTTGGGTTCATATTGGGGATATTTCCGTGAGCGTGATGTAAGAAAGAATATGGATTACACATATAATTCATATAAATCCCATCTTGTTATCGGCATTTTCTATAAGCAAAATGAGGAGAAAGACAATTGGAAAACGGTGTATTCCATACAAGAACTGGCGGCAATAAAATCCGTAATAGGTGATTTCCAGTTCTTCGTACAACCCAAATGGAAGATAGCCAATGACGTTCCCGGCAGCGGAAACACTCGTAATATAGGTGGTATCACAGATATAAAGAAACTCATAAGCGGTCAGGGACCATTCGCAAAACTGGGGGAAGACGTATTTGATGATTACTGGATAAATTACTTCAACAAGGCAGATGCAAAGGTTGCGGGTATTGGAACGCCGCATTATACGACCCTGAAAACATATAAGGAGTATTTGGAACGCCAAGCAAACAAACCGAATAAACTATAACATACGTCATGTCAACAATCATTCCACCCATAAAGTCACAAGGCATCAAGACAAAACTTGTTCCTTGGATAAACGACATCATATCCCGGTCGGGGCTCGATTTGTGCAAGGCCAACTGGGTGGAGCCGTTCTTTGGCACCGGCGTGGTGGGTCTGAATGCTCAGGTTGGAGGGTTGCGCATAGTGGGAGACAGTAACCCTCACATTATAAACTTCTATAATGGGATAAAGGATGGTGTGGTAACCTCGTTCAATATGCGGGAATATTTGGAGAGAGAGGGGGCTGTACTGGCTTCCGCTGACGAGGAAGGCTATGCGCATTACCGTGACGTCAGGGACAGATTCAACAAGGAACACAGTCCTTTTGACTTCATCTTTCTTTCGAGAGCGGGTTTTAACGGCATGATGAGGTTCAACAAAAAGGGTGAGTGGAACATTCCTTTCTGCAAGAAACCTGATAGGTTTGCACCTGCGTACGTGACCAAAATATGCAATCAAGTGGCCAATGTACAGCGTGTCATACAGCGTTATCAGTGGGAGTTCCGCAATCAAAACTTCATGGAAACTATAAAACGGGCGAAAGAAGGTGATATTATTTATTGTGATCCACCGTACTATGGCAGATACGTTGACTATTACAATGGATGGTCGTTAGATGACGAAAAGGCATTGTTTGATGCCTTGAAGCATACTCCCGCACACTTTATCCTGTCAACATGGCATCACAACGAGTTCCGGAAGAATGACATGATGGAGCGTTTCTGGAATGAGTTTAATGTCGCGACACAGGAGCATTTCTATCATGGTGGCGGGCATATAGAGAACAGACACCCGATGGTTGAGGCATTGGTGTATAATTTTGATTTGGACATACAGCGTGTTACGCGGCCGGTAGTGCGGCAGTTGGAACTGGACTTTGCTGTATAAAAAGAAAGAAAAAAGAGAAAAACCGTAAATGAAGAAACTGTTTATAGAGACATACGGATGCCAGATGAACGTGGCAGACTCAGAGGTTGTGGCGGCAATCATGCAGATGGCAGGCTACGAACCAGGGGATGACATAGACACGGCGGACGCCGTTTTCCTCAACACCTGCTCCGTCCGGGAGAACGCGGAGAACAAGATTTTCCACCGTCTGGAGGCTCTTCATGCCGAGAACGTGAAGCGCGGACTGTGCGGACGGCGCATCATCGGTGTATTAGGATGCATGGCGGAGCGCGTGAAAGACGACCTGCTGGAGAACCACCACGCCGACCTCGTGGCGGGACCGGACTCGTATCTCTCGCTGCCCGGCCTCATAGCGCAGTGCGAAATGGGGCAGAAGGCGATAGACACAACCCTCTCCACCACCGAGACTTACCGCGACGTGCTGCCGCGGCGCAGCCACGGGGCGCACCTGTCGGGCTTTGTCAGCATCATGCGAGGGTGCAACAACTTCTGCCACTACTGCATAGTGCCATACACAAGAGGGCGTGAACGCTCTCGTGACGTGGGTAGCATACTGCGTGAAGTGCGTGACCTCGCGGCGAGGAACTATAAGGAAGTGACGCTGCTTGGGCAGAATGTGAACAGTTATCGCTGTGAGACAGATGGGGGAAATGCCGTTGTAACGTTCCCCGAACTGCTGCAAAAAGTGGCGGAAGAGGTGCCACAGATGAGGGTGAGGTTCACCACGTCACACCCTAAGGACATGAGTGACGAGACGCTGGAGGTGATAGCCCGCTACCCGAACGTGTGCAAACATATACACTTGCCGGTGCAGTCTGGCTCGGACAGAATACTAAAACTGATGAACCGCCGCTACACAAGGGAGTGGTATCTGGGGCGTGTGGCAGCCATAAGACGTATCATTCCCGACTGCGCAATAACCACTGACATCTTCGTTGGGTACCACTCAGAGACAGAGGAGGACCACCTCATGTCGCTATCACTGATGAAAGAGGTGGGATATGCCAGTGCCTTCATGTTCAAATACAGCGAGAGACCGGGCACATACGCCTCAAAACACCTGCCGGACGATGTGCCGGAGGATGTGAAGATACGCCGGTTGAACGAGATGATACAGTTGCAGACGGAACTGTCTGCCGCCAACTACCGTGAGGACGAGGGCAGGGAGTTTGACGTTCTGGTGGAGAATTACAGCAAACGAAGCCGCGAACAACTCTGCGGACGCACCTCGCAGAACAAGATGGTGGTGTTCGACAAAGGACAACACCATATCGGCGAGACAGTGAGAGTACGCATAACGGGCAGCACCTCGGCCACGCTCCTCGGCGAAGCGGTGACGGAATGAGACGGAAAAGGATATATAAACTACTATACAATACATTTATGAACAACTTATTCAACATCAAAGACTACGTTGTAGTCATCACAGGCGGCACCGGAATACTCGGCAGGTGCATCGCAAAGTACCTCGCCCTTGAAGGCGCGAAAGTAATTATCGGCGGACGAAAAGAGAACGTCGGCGCGGAGATTGTCAGCGACATACAGTCCGCTGGCGGGCAGTGTGAGTTCGTGAAGATGGACGTTATGAACGTGGAGCAGATGCAGCAGGCGTGTGACTACATCGTTTCCAAGTACGGAAGGGTGGACACTCTCCTCAACGCCGCGGGCGGAAACATGCCCGGAGCGACCATCGCGCCGGACCAGACATTCTTTGATCTCGCCCCGGAGCAGTTCCAGACGGTGCTCAACCTCAACCTCACCGGCACGGTAATACCCACTCAGATCTTCCTCAAGCCAATGGTAGAGCAGGGCAAAGGCAGCATTATCAACTTCTCATCCATGTCCGCCTTCCGCCCCATCACCCGCGTATGCGGTTACAGTGCGGCCAAGTCCGGCATCAATAGTTTCACCGGTTGGATGGCGCAAGAGGCCGCCCGCAAGTTCGGCGAGGGAATACGCGTCAACGCCATAGCCCCCGGTTTCTTCATAACAGAGCAGAACCGCTCCCTCCTTACCAACCCTGACGGCTCGTTCACGGCACGCGGTGAGGCGGTGATACGCCAGACACCGTTCTCACGAATGGGTGAACCGGAGGAACTTTGCGGTACAATACACTATCTAATGTCAGACGCCGCGAAGTTCGTGACAGGCACAGTGGCAGTGGTAGATGGAGGCTTTAACGTGACGGCGATGTAGGAGTTTAGTTGTTTGGTGGATTGGTTGTTTAGTTATTTGGTGATTTGTCATGCAGTATATTCACACTAATATAACCCACCTATCCACCAAACAACTAAGAAAACTATCCACCAAACAACTAAGAAACCAAACAACCAAACAACCCAAATATAGCAATGGAAAAAACATGGAGATGGTTT
>CALYTD010000086.1 GCA_945486445.1 uncultured Prevotellaceae bacterium | reverse complement strand
CTCTTGATACCCTCAGGCAGTACATTGACGGATGAGGTGAAAGCACATATAGAGAAATTGAAAGCCAACGGGGTAAGTGTTATTTATGGTAACGATGTTGAGGCTTTGGCAAAAGTCGCCAAGCCAGAGGAGATGAAGACCAAGTTGGGGCTGAAAATGATACGGCGTAAGAAGGATGGGGAATATGGTTACTTTATTGCCAACCTCACTCCTAACGACGTTGACAGTTATGTTAAACTGGCAGTGGATGCAAAGGATCTGTTTTGGAGCAATCCATTGAATGGGACATATTATAAAGCCGAGAGTAATGAGAATGGTGTTCGCATAACGTTGCGTTCCGGTGAGTCTATGTTTTTGGCAACAGGTCAGTTGCCAGAACAGGTGTTGCAGTTAGTCACAAAGCGTCTTACCCGCGAGAAAGAAGGCACGGCGGTTGATATAAACAGCGGTTGGAGACTGTCATTTATAGAAGAGGCTCCGAAGGTAAACGCCACATTCGATATTGACAAGTTGCAGACTTGGGAGACACTTGACAATGATTCTGCCAAGGTGACGATGGGAACGGGTGTGTATGAGACTACATTCCGTATAGGCAATGTTCCCAAGGTGACCAGAAAAGGCAAAAAAGTGGCACCAAAGAAACTGCAAGGGGAGTGGGAGATTAATCTCGGAGATGTGCGTGAGAGTGCCCGTGTATATATAAATGGTCAGTATGTCGGTTGTGCATGGAGTGTACCTTATGTATTGAAGTTTGACGGCACGGTGCTTAATGAAGGTGACAACGACATCCGCATTGAAGTTACCAATCTGCCGGCTAACCGCATAGCAGACCTTGACAGAAAGGGAGTTGAGTGGCGCAAGTTTGAGGAGATAAATGTTGTTGACATTAAATATAAGAAGACCAAATACGACAATTGGACACCAATGCCATCAGGTCTTAACTCTTCCGTACGCCTGTATCAGTTGTCAGAGTGACGGAGGTGACGGATAAGAGGTAAAAGATAGAAGGGTGAAAGGATATAATGCCTACAATGTGAGGCTCTCCTTTCACCCTTCTTCTATATGAATCCTTTATACGTTTATATCATACATGAGTAATGGTCCACTACTCCGATAAGGTGTTTGTCGCTATCAACCACAAGAACAGTGTGTATCTTGTTTTTGTTCATTATAGAGAGAATCTCTGATATCTTTGTTGTTGGCAACACACATTTAGGTGTTACGGTCATTATGTCTGACACTGTATGGTCAAAGAAAGCGGCTTGCCATCGTTCCATAGCCCGTCGTATGTCACCATCGGTAATAAGTCCTGCAACAGTATTATCGTCATTTAGCGAAATCCCCAGTCCGAGTTTTCCTGCGCTGACCTTTATGATAGCATCGCCAAGGTGCATGGATTGAGGGATAATAGGCAGGTCATTGGTGCGCATTACGTCTGCTGCTGTAGTGAGTAGTCTCTTGCCAAGTTCTCCTCCAGGGTGGAATTGCGCAAAGTCACGTGGTTGGAAGTTGCGTAGTTCCATCAGTGCTATTGCCAGTGCATCTCCCATTGCTAGTTCGGCCGTGGTGCTGCTTGTCGGTGCGAGGTTTAGTGGACAGGCCTCCTTCTCTACCTTTACGTTTATGTGGCAGGTGGAATACTTTGCCAGTAGGGACAGAGAATTGCCGCTCATGCCTATGATAGGTGCGTTCATGTGCAGTATCATAGGTATGAATCTTAACAGTTCATCTGTTTGTCCGCTGTTAGAAATAGCAAGCACTACATCTTCTTCTGTTATCACTCCGAGGTCGCCATGATATACGTCCAAAGGGTTTACGAACACGGCGGGCGTGCCTGTACTTGACAATGTGGCTGCAATCTTTGCTCCGATGTTGCCGCTTTTACCCACACCAGTGACTATTACTTTGCCTTTGCAGTGTAACATCAGTTCTACTGCTTTCTCAAATTGTTCGTCAAGCTGTGGTATGAGTGCTAGTATTGCCTGTGCTTCATCATTCAAGGCTTGCGTAGCTATGTTGTGAATATTCTTCAATGTGTATCTTTGTTTTGTAAGAATATGGTATCGTTTTACAGTTATCAGTGGATGAGTTTTTCCACAAGAGGTGCGAATTCTTCTAATCGTAGCATGTTGGGACCATCTGACTTGGCGTTGTCTGGGTCGGGATGTATTTCAAAGAAGAAACCGTTTGCGCCAAAAGCCTTTGCTGCCATTGCCATTGCTGGCACGAAACGACGGTCGCCAGATGTACAACCATTGCCGCCACCAGGTCGTTGTACACTGTGTGTGCAGTCCATTATTACGTGTGGCGTGATTTCTTTCATGTCTGGGATATTGCGGAAATCTACTACAAGGTTATTATATCCAAAGCAGTTTCCGCGTTCTGTGAGCCATACGTTATCCGTTGCTTTACGGCCATTAGGTTGTGCTATATTCTCATTGGAGATGGTGTCAAGCACTTTCTGTACAGGGAACCTCATGTCAATCCCTGATAGGAACTGTGCTTTCTTTATGTTGATAGTTTTTCCTGTTCTTGCTGCGGCGATGAGAAGGTCTGTCTGCCGACACAAGAAGGCGGGTATCTGCAACACGTCCACAACTTCGCTTACTGGCTCTGCTTGGTATGCCTCGTGAATGTCTGTAAGCAATTTAAGACCATACTTTGCTTTGATGTCTGCAAGCATCTGTAAGCCTTTCTCCATTCCTGGACCGCGGAAAGAGGTAAGGCTTGTTCTGTTTGCCTTGTCAAAGGAGGCTTTGAATATGATGTCTATACTGTGCTGTTGGTTTATCTCAACTATCTTCTTGGCGATTTCGTCAAGCAGTTCTGCTGACTCTATCACGCATGGTCCGGCAATGAATATAGTTTTCTCCATTTATTTTTTCTTTTTCCAGAACTTACTTGTTATGTCGGTCATGCTGCCGTTCGTAATTTTGTATAGTCTCTGGTTGGTTGTTTTCTTGTTTAGTCCACCCTTTGTTTCTATATATGGTCCAAGTTTTATATAGTCAAAGTTGTTTATGTCTATCTCTTTTGCCAGGTTTGCTCTTCCCGAGTACCAACCTATATGTATCTCTGGGTGTGCCATTCTCATCCACTGTGCCAGACTGTTTACTGTTGCGGTGTCACCGTCACCTCCCATGAAGCAGATGCATGTGATGTCCGCGCCATAGTCTTTAATCATCTGGTTAAGCGCCATTGCCGTTAGTTGTTCTCCTATGTCTTCCCATAGGTATTCGCTATGGCAACCTTTACAGTGGCAAGGGCAGTTGGATATATTTATAGAGAGCGTGACCTCATCAGGTATTTCCTGAAAGACCACGCCCGTATTTACATATTTCATGCTTTTAACCTACCAATTTGTCTGAACCTGCATAGAAACGCCTTCCTGCTTCCTTCTGGCGTGCTTGTGAGAAGTTGCTTACGCGTTTGAGGTAGCCGATGATTCGTGTCATGTAGTCAACATTTGTAGAATGACAGGCGGGACACTCCTGCAAGTAACGCTTGTCTATATGTCCGCAGTTGTTACAGATGGTGTTTGGGATGTTGAATGTGAAGTAGTTACAACCTTCCTGTGCTGCAACTTTCAGCAACTGCTTGTATTGTTCCTTTGACAGGTGCTCCTCAAGGTTCATGTGCAGTGCGGAGCCTCCTGTTAGGTGTTCAATGTATGGTGCACCGTGTAACTTAAATTTGTCCATTATGTTCATGGACTGGTCTTCCACAATGTAGAAGTATGAGTTGTAACAGTCACGTGGTACGAAGTATCCGTCTTCTCTGTCCCACTTTGCATGTTTCACACCAACGTTCTCTGCGGGAATCATTTCGCAGTTGAACAATACGTCTTTTGTTCTGTAAGCCTTGTTAAGGTCTTCTACGATTGACAGTATTCCTTGTACAAACTCTTTGTATTTGTCATTTGGTGTAATCTTGAGACCCATGAATTCTGCTGCTTCCACGAGTCCATTTACACCTATTGTAAGGTATTGGCGACTCATGTTGATGTAACCAGCGTCGAAGAGTGGCAGCATACCGTGCTCTTTTAGTTCTTTGAGGTTCTCGTTATAAGCCAGTTGTACTTTGTGGCAGAGGTCTATCACCTCTCTCAGGAATTCCTTGTAGTCGCGTCCGTTGTTTACTGCATATTGTACGCAGCGGTTGATGTTTACGGTCAGTACAGACTTTGATCCTGTGCTTACGCCACCTGCTCCGAGGGTGTATGAGAATCCATTGTCCTGTATCTCGTTACGTAGGCGACAGCATGAAGACAGTGAGTCAGCGTTGTCGCTCATGTATGTGAAGAAGGAGTGTCCTTCTGCATACATCTCGGCAGTGAATTCTCCCCATTCTGGGTCGCGGCATTCTCCGTTGTCTGCCAGTAGTGCCATGGTCTCAACGGGGAAGGTGAGGACTGTCTTTGTGCGTTCTTTGTTAAACCATTTCATAAAGCGTTTCTGGAGCCATGATAGTCCTTCCCAGTCTGGCTGTGAGCCATCGGGGAAGTAGAAGTTCCCGAAGAGTGATTCGAAGTAGAACTTGTCGTAGTATGCTATATTCCAGAATACGGCTTGGAAATTACGTGCTCCTGTTGGTTGGTTTATTGAATATACAATTTGTTCAAAGCAGTCGGTTATTACTTTGTCTATTGTACGTTGGCGTAGTGAAAGGTCAACCACTTTGTCTGTCTCCTTCCAATAGTCCTTGCCATATTCTTTGCCGATAAAATAGTTTAGGTACATGAGGAACTCAGGGGTAGCACATGCACCAGAGAGCATGGAGCTAACGATGAACACCATGTTGACAAATCCTCCGCAGAAGGATTTTAGGTTTGTTGGTGCGCTTGAGTTTCCGCCTATTCCTGTTGTACCGTTAATCAGCCAGGGGTACATTGTTATGGAAGCGCAATATGGCGCAATGGATGTCTCGTCGTTCTTATATATAAAGTGGTGTGTCAGAAGGTCGATGTATTTGTCGGCGAGTTCCTTGCCGTACATTTTCTTTATGCGGTCTGTCAGCAGACGACGGTTTAGACGTATAAAGTTTGACTTTGGCAATTCTCCTATGAGAGTTGCTATGTTTTTGTGTTCTACATTGGCGTTTGCATCAAACTTTGAACCTGTTGCTGCATTGGCTGCTTCCATGTAGGCTGTCAAAAAGTTCAATTTATCAAGTGTCTCTCTGTCCTCGCTGTGGCTCTGTCTGTAAAGCATAAAGCACTTGGCTACCTTGTAGTAACCTTCCTTCATCAGGGCAACCTCTACTTGGTTCTGTATGTCCTCTACGGTAACGTTCTCTGTTATATCCAAGTGACTGATAATCTTGGATATGCTTGAAACGTTCACGGGCTCCTCTACTGCGTCAAATGCTTTCATTATAGCATTCATAATTTTGTCAAGAGAGAACTCGTCTCTTGAACCGTCACGCTTGGTGATGGTAAACTTCTTTAACTCCATTTTTTGGAAAACTTTTTTCTTTTTCGATTTTCAAAAGTTTTCTATTTTTGAAAACTTTTGAAGTGGAAACAGGTTAGGTTATTATCTTTTTTTTGTGATTGCAAAGATACTATAAATCTTTCGTTCCACCAAATATTTTGGCATAAAAAAACATTATGAATTTGTGCCAAAAGTGATATTGTAGAGGTGTAATGTCTATATAGTCAAAACATTACAATATAAGTCTCAAGAA
>CALYTD010000085.1 GCA_945486445.1 uncultured Prevotellaceae bacterium | reverse complement strand
CGGGCTATCTCTATGCACTCCATTATGTCCTTGCCACCTTCGTATGCCTGTATGGCAAACGCTGCATTGGCTATTACCACGTTCTTCTGTGCATCGGTAGCCGTGTTCTCAAGTACGTTGTCAAATATCTTAACAGCCTCTTCCTTGGTTGCACCTCCACGCAGTTCTTCACCTTTTATCACGGGCATACCTATGTCTGAGGGTGAGAATATGCGCTCATAATTGTTGGTTGTGACCTTGAAATTACCTGTGAGGGATATTTCGTCGTATCCGTCAATGGAGTTTTCTATGCTGTAATCCACGCCAAGTTTTTGATATACGCTATTGTATAGGCGCATTTGGTCAAGCGTAGCCACGCCCAGTAACTGGCATTTTGGTTGTGAGGGGTTGACAATCGGGCCAAGCAGGTTAAAGATAGTGGGGAAGGATATGTTACGCCTTATTGGGGCAACAAATTTCATTGCTCGTGCGAACAGTGGCGCATGTAGATATACAAAGTTGCTCTCGTTGATGCTGCGGTTAAGTTGTGATATGTCGTTAGTGAATTTTACGCCGTGCAGTTCTATTACATTTGATGCTCCTGACACGGAGGTTGCGGCATAGTTACCATGTTTTGCCACTTTGTAACCGGCTCCTGCAAGTACGAAACATGAGCAGGTTGATATGTTGAAGGTGTTTTTCTGGTCGCCACCAGTGCCCACAATGTCTATGTAGCGTGGTGTGTCAAGTATGGCAGGAACGCCTGTTGCCAGTATTCCGTCACGGAAACCAAGCAGTTCGTCAACCGTTATTCCGCGCATTTGCAGTCCTGTCAGCAGGGCTGCAATCTGTTCTGCCGGGTACTTTTCCTCTGTGAGGCCAATCAGTATGTTAAGCATCTCGTGTCGTGTCAGTTCCTCATGGTTGAGCATTTTTGAAAGTAATTGTTTCATCTGTCGTCTGTGTTATGTTGCTTGTTATTGTTTATCGTTGTGGGGTAATGTGTTTGTAAACATGAAAAGAGGCCTGTCGCGATAAGCAACAGACCTCTTTTTATGGTGTATGTATTCTTCATTCTTACATTTTCTTTCACCTACGGGGTCAACGCCTCACGACTTTTTCAATCTTGAGTCACGCCACCACCAATATGTGTTGAATGTAATATGCATAGTCTTACAGTGAGTTTGTCTTCGTTATTATTCTCAAACCTCTGGGTGCAAAATTACAAATAATCCTTCGATCATGCAAACTTTTTTCCTGTTTTTTTTGCGAACACAGCTTTTTATTGTAATTTTGTGGCAGAATACATTATTTATATAACGCATAATATAACTATGAAAAAACTACTGTTATTAGCCTGTCTGATGTCTTTTGCACTTGTTGTGGAGGCAAAGAAAGATGCTACTTCTGCCCAGCCGAAGGCTGTTTATACCAAGGAGTACCATGATAGGAGATTGAGGAAGGAGGCCAGGAAATGGTTGAAGAAAGGTGAATGGAGGCAGGGATTCACTGCTGCTGACCCGCATGAAACCGTTAATATCGTGGATTTCTACCTGCAATACCAGCGTAACCCGGAGCAGTGGCAGAAATTGTTTGCTTATCTTGCCAAGACAGACTTGCTGGCATTGCCTAAGGGCAAGCACCCTATACCCGACAGTGACCTAACAATAAGCGTAGAGGATTCAAAGAACGAACCCTTGGAGAAGAGGAAGAGTGAGAGCCACTATCGCGGCATTGACTTCCAGTATTGTGTGAAGGGAACTGAGCGTTTCGGCATAATAGACCACGTAACATCAACGCCTAACAGCAAATACCGCCCTGACGTGATACATTACAAGTATGATAAGGAGCGTGCACAGTTCCATGATTCCACGCCAGATAAGTTCTTTATCTTCTTTCCCGGCGACTGGCACATCGCAAAAGTGTGCAATGATACGGAGGACCAAAATATCCGTGTCTGTGTCATAAAGGTAAGATGGATAGACGAATAAGTCACTAAAACAACGTATCTTCCATAAAAATACAGCAGAAAATTTGCTGCAAAGAAAATAATGTAGTATTTTTGCACCACTTTTTTAACAATAGATTTATGAAGGAAAGCAAGACAAAAACACTCAGAGGATTGACAAAGGGTAATGTATGGGATTTGCAAGAGACCGACATCTTTATGATGTGGGCGAAGCCAGACAAGGATGATGCAGTGGCAGAACACGCGCAGCACTATCTTGACATTATCAGCGCAGCGTTCTATCTGGAAGAAATAAAGGTGGACAAACCTGAGATATTGAAGAAGTATGAGGAGCGGGGAATGCGTATAGGCGTGATACCTGTGAAGGACAAAGACCAGAAATGGGCCATTAAGAAACGCCCCATCAATCACGTGACAGACCTGACTTACGAGAACATACACCATATCTCTGCCGCCAAACTGCTGGAGGTTATCAACAGAAACTTCGGTGGAGGTTGGGATAGTCTTAACCAAAGCATAAAGGATATTATTGAAAGCGGGTTCGATATATCGACCACTACCTTGCCGAAAGACCGTCTGCATAAACCTGGAGGGCTGTATGACATAAAGGTAAACGACGGCTACGAGGTGCTGGAGATACAGAAAGGCGGATGGATAGAAGCTATATTCGCCAAGGTAAAGCCAGCAGCAATAAAGCCACGTCTGACAATTGAGGACGAAATAGCTGGCAGTAGAGATGATGACGAGGACGAAGATGATGAGGAAGCAAGTAACGATTACTTTGACAGCGATGATGAGGAACTCGACGATGATACGCTGACAGAGGAGAGTTATCGTACCACCGTAGAGGAAGACCCGGACTCACTGTCGCTCGATGCCGCTGACATAAGTGACGGAGATGAGGACTACTAATACACGCTTTCATGCCCTCGGAACAGTGATTGCAGGGGGAAGGAAAAATAAAAGACCGCTGATTGCATTGTTATCAGCGGTCTTTTACTATATTATCAGCACCTGATTACAGGGTGATGAGCACCTGATTACAGTGTAGGCAGATGATGGCCTATTCGTCACTGTCCTGCTTCATGTCAATGAACTCCCCGTCCTTGTTGTAAAAACGGTATTCAAGGAATGCCAGTTCCTGTGAGGCTATGACCTTTACCCCAAAGCCATACCTTATCTGCCAGCGACGTCTGAGGCTTATAAAGCCCTTGTTTATATATGCCGCCACAAAGGGATGCACATAGAGAGTGAACCGTTTCTCGCCAACTTTGTTTACAAGATAACTAATCTTCTGCTCCAACAAGTCAGTGAAAAGGATGCTAGGCTTTATCGTACCCTTACCAAAACAGGTTGGACACGTCTCCTCAACCCTCACGTTCATGGCTGGGCGCACACGCTGACGGGTAATCTGCATGAGGCCAAACTTGGAGAGGGGGAGAATGTTGTGGCGTGCCCTGTCCTTCTGCATATTCTTGCACATCCTTTCATATAGCATCTGACGGTCTTCAGCAAGGTTCATGTCTATGAAGTCAACAATGATTATACCGCCCATATCGCGCAGTCGCAGTTGTCGTGCAAGTTCATCAGCCGCTCCAAGGTTCACGTCAAGAGCGTTGGCCTCCTGTCCGTTCACACCACGTGCCCTGTTGCCGCTGTTCACGTCAACAACGTGCATTGCCTCCGTGTGCTCTATGATGAGGTATGCTCCGTGCTTGTAATTAACGGTCTTGCCAAAACCTGATTTGAGTTGCTTGGTGACGTTGAAGTTGTCAAAGATAGGCACCTTGCCCGTGTATAACTTCACAATGCCGATGCGGTCAGGTGCTATCTGCTGCACGTACTGCCGCACTTCCTCATAAACATCCTTGTCGTTGATGTATATATTCTCGTATGTCGGATTGAAAAGGTCGCGCAGCAATGCCACGGCGCGGCTGGTCTCTTCATATACAAGATGAGGATATGTGGTAGCCTTCTGGGCACGCGTTATGGTGTCTTCCCATCGTTTTCTGAGCAGTTCAAACTCTTCTCTCAACTCTTCCAGGCGCAGGCCCTCTGCCACGGTGCGCACTATCACACCGTAATTCTTGGGCTTGAATGACATGATGAGTTGTTTCAGACGTGCCCTTTCCTCGCCACTCTTTATCTTGGACGATACGTTTACCTTCTCTCCGAAAGGCATAAGCACAAGGTATCTGCCAGCAAACGACAGTTCGCAGGTAAGGCGTGGGCCCTTGGTGGAGATGGGTTCCTTGACTATCTGCACAAGTGCGTTGTGACCAACGGTGAGATATGAAGATACAGAACCCTCCTTCGGCAGGTCAGGAAGGCGTGAAGCCTTGTTGAAAGGATAAAGCGTCCTGCGGTCGCTCTCCACCTGTTTAAGGTATTTCTCGTATGAGGAATACTGAAGACCGAGGTCTAGATAGTGCAGGAAAGCATCCTTTTCATATCCCACATCAACGAAAGAGGCGTTGAGACCGGGCATTATCTTCTTGACCTTAGCCACATAAATGTTACCGACAGAGAATGATGCCTCACGAGGTTCGTTCTGGTATTCCACCAGTTCCTTGTCCTCAAGCAGTGCTATGGATATCTCTTTCTCTCTAACGTCGATTATAACTTCACTTGTCATTGTGGGTCGGCTATTGGTTGTTTGTTTCTGTGGTCGTATATTGGGCGTATGGTTTTGGCGTTTAGGTGGCTGGTCATTTGTAAGTCTTGCTGTTTGGTTGTTGGCTGTTCTGTTGTGCGTGTAACTATTGTTGACATTATGTCAAACCAGCAGAACAACTAAGTTGTCAGCCAAGCAGCAATCCAACCAAGTGGTAAGCCATAGAAAAAAGACAATAGGGCAAGAGATTCTGTTGAAGAATCGTCTCGCCCTATCCCTTGAAATCTTGTAGAAAAGATTCGCCCCAGAAGCTTATTTGCTCTTATGACGATTCTTTCTCAGTCTCTTTTTACGCTTGTGAGTGGCCATCTTGTGACCCTTCTTCTTCTTTCCGTTAGGCATAATCTTATTATTTTTATAGTGTTATAGAAATTTATCCTTATGTGTTTGGAGTTTGCGCAGGTTTAGTCCTCTGCGGTAACAGCCTCTCCCTTCATGCGTTGTTGGAAACTTTTAGCAGGCTTGAAGCCAGGGAAATTGTGCGCGGGGATAGTAAGTGTTGTGTTTTTTGAGATGTTGCGTGCTGTTTTCTGTGCACGTTTCTTCACTACATAAGTACCTAGTCCTCTAAGATAGACGTTCTCTTCGTTACACATCGCATCACGAATAACCTTCATGAGTGCCTCAACTGTAACAGTGACATCCTTCTTTGCTACTCCTGTCGTAGCTGAGATCTCGCTGATGATATCTGCTTTTGTCATTGTTGTTGTTTATTGTTTTTATTCTTATTTGTACTTAAAAGCACTATGTCTGTTGCCTGTTGGCGGTATGAATATCTGTTGGTTTATCCCTTCGCAGGGCATGGTAGTATGGCGATATGCCATAGTCATTTCGTGGTCTTGCACCTTGTCGTGTATGACAGAACGGCTAACCTCTATACAATCAAATAACTATTCAAGTAGTTTTAGGTCCTTTGAAAGTGAGTGCAAAGGTACAAAAAAAATACAACCTACGAAAATCTTTTCTGCTTTTTTTACTTGTTTGTACGTAATTTGTTGAGAATTAGCGATAATATCATGTGAAGGCGATTGGTAAAAGGTCGCTAATCCCTTCTGCTATTAGGGCTTTTTCACGCGATGTC
>CALYTD010000084.1 GCA_945486445.1 uncultured Prevotellaceae bacterium | reverse complement strand
TCCCACAGAGCAACCGCGCATTGAAAGCAGTAGAAAGGAACTCAAAGAAGAGCACATAACAAACAAGCGAATATTAACAGATAACCCTATTCTAACTTATGGATTATTTCATTATAGCCGTTGCAGCCCTTATAATAGGAGGGTTGGGAGGCTACCTGATTTTCAGATATGTAATCAAGGGAAAATTCAACGAGATGGTAGCCAATGCCGAAAAGGCAGCGGAAGTACTGAAAGAGAAAAAACTTCTTGAAGTAAAAGAGAAGTTTATAAACAAGAAAAGCGAGTTGGAGCGCGAGGTACAACAACGCAACCAGAAGATACAGCAGACGGAAAACCGTCTAAAACAGCGTGAAATCAACCTCAACCAAAAACAAGAAGAACTCGGAAAACGTAACCAAGAACTGGAGCAACAGCACCAGCGCGTAGAGAATGAGAAAAAACTTCTCGCACTAAAAGAGCAGGAACTCGCCGATATGCAGAAGAAAGAACGCGAGAAACTGGAACAACTCTCTGGGTTATCAGCTGAGGAAGCAAAGGCAAGACTCATAGACAGTCTGAAAGATGAAGCACGCACTAACGCACAAAGCTATATCAACGAGATAATGGATGAGGCCAAGATTAACGCCAATAACGAGGCAAAAAAAATAGTTATCAAGACCATCCAACGCGTTGCTACTGAAACAGCGATAGAGAATTCTGTAAGCATCTTCCACATAGACAATGACGAAGTAAAGGGGCGTATCATCGGCCGAGAAGGAAGAAACATACGCGCTTTGGAAGCAGCATGTGGCGTTGAAATCGTAGTTGACGACACACCAGAGGCTATTGTCATCTCCGCTTTCGACCCAATACGTCGTGAAACCTGCCGACTTGCATTGCATCAACTTGTGACAGACGGCAGAATACACCCCGCACGCATTGAGGAAGTAGTGGCAAAAGTAAAGAAGCAACTGGAGCAAGAGATTATAGAGACGGGTAAACGCACCACCATAGACCTCGGAATACATGGTCTCCACCCGGAACTTGTGCGCATAGTAGGCAAGATGAAGTACCGTTCCAGTTACGGTCAGAACCTTCTTCAACACGCTCGTGAGACCGCAAACCTCTGCGCGGTGATGGCCTCTGAACTCGGACTGAATCCTAAAAAAGCGAAGCGTGCAGGACTATTGCACGACATAGGCAAAGTGCCCGATGAAGAAAGCGAACTGCCTCACGCCCTATACGGTGCCAAGATAGCAGAGAAATTCAAGGAGAAACCAGAGATATGTAATGCTATCGGCTCCCACCATGACGAGATGGAGATGACCTCTCTCATTGCTCCTATCGTGCAAGTATGTGACGCTATCTCTGGCGCACGTCCTGGTGCACGCCGTGAAATAGTAGAGGCCTACATCAAACGTCTTAATGATCTTGAAGCAATCGCCATGAGTTATCCCGGCGTTACCAAGACTTACGCCATACAGGCAGGTAGAGAACTGCGCGTGATAGTTGGTGCGGACAAGATGACTGACGCTGAGTCAGAATGTCTATCAACTGAGATTGCCACCAAGATACAGAACGAGATGACTTATCCAGGACAAGTAAAAATCACCGTGATACGTGAGACTCGCAGCGTAGCTTACGCCAAGTAACATAATCATTACATAACATACAGCAAGCCGTGCCATCTGATTGCATACGCGACAGATAGCACGGCTTGCTGTATGTCATCATGCTTTCCTACATATAGCACTACTACTATCAAAGAAGAAATGTGCTGACAACGAAGTCTCTTGCCCTCATTCCCTTTTCCACCAGTTGTCTGGAGCTTTGCTTATAACACGCACCAGTTCGTTCATCACAAGACAAATCTCCCTTGTCAACCTATACTCAGACTGCGGACAGAACGTCCAAGGGGATATTTGTACCATTCTTCCCGCCATACAAGCGTCGTAGGCGCTACCGTATGGGTGATACTGCGTGCTGAAACCGTTATTCATGATCTCTATTATTGGCAGCGACTCCTGCATCAGCATTCTCTTTACCTCACGTTCTTTACTGCTGATAAAAGCCGAGACAACTACGCACCCATGCCGTGCGGCATCAAGAACAGTCTCTGCCTGCTGAGCAAAAAAAGACTCATCAGCCCTATGACATATCAGGCTCACCCTCTCGTATGCACTCAACAATTCCCTATTCCCTATATAATCAAGCGTCAGGTTGACACTGTCCTGCACCTCGCCAATACCGAAAGCCAGTCTTTCTCCTATTACTTCCCACGCCTTTCTCCTTGTCTCTTCGCTCTTTGCGAAATGTGCGTCCTCCTTTATCGCACGCATAATAGCCTCTGCGTTCCAGTTCTCGCTGCGCGCATTGCGATGCAGAAGCAGATAAGGGTTTTGATGATTATTCATTTCTGATACTATATTATATATCCAACATTGGGCGTATCACCCACACACCAAGTTGTGAGGGGTGCTCGTTCATATACTGCCTCATGGTTTTGGGCTCCAAGATTACTTTCTTGTGAATCTGCGAGGCGTTAAGTAAGTGCAGTTTACCGTCCTTCCCCCACACAGCAATGCCTATATGTGTAGTGTCCAATCCTTTCTTTTTGGTGGCGATAGCGAGAATATCCCCCGTTCTGATACAGTCCAGATGCTTTTCCGTAAGCCCCATATTAGCCGCCGGGATATACTTCATAACCTTGCCGGAAGATGCTTTTTCCTTTCTCTTTATGGCTGCAATATCCGCCACATTGCCTTTCAACATCTTGTAATAAGATGGATGTGCACTCATATAGTCTATGCTTATAACCTGGGTTTTGGCATACTTACAATGAGTATCTTCAAGAGGTAATGTCACCATCCCCTGCTTTTCGTTGTTCTCCGCCCACCAAAGAAAATAATGATTACGGCTTGTATAGCCATCCACCTTACCATTCTGGTAACGTATCCGCTCCAACCAACGGCAGAAATCTGCCCATTTGTGGGACTTGTCTCTGGTCGTCAAGGCAAGTGCCAACACCGTCTCCACGAAGGTTGTGCAATCCATCTGCCGCATGTTTACCACAAGTTTCTCCGTTTTGTTAACTTCAAGAGTATGCGCAACGTATGGTATGCCCTGCAATCTCATGCCATAGAACAGCATCATGTTTGTGCCTTCCCTTTGTTTCAAGCCGTCTTCCAAGAGGCCGACAACCTTCACGCTGTCAGCCTTTGTGTACGTAATGTCAGCAGAACAGACAGGAAAACAACAGACAGCGAGCATCAACAACGCTATGAAGAATCTTCTTTCTAACATCTTTATATAAAGGTAAAGACAGCCCTCCCTGACCTGTCATGTCAAAGAAGGGCTGTCACTGTATGGTACTCTCCTATTTCTTTTCTTACTTCAAGAATGATATAAGCACACCCGCAGCCACAGCAGAACCTATGACACCGGAGATATTGGATGCCATACAGTAGTTCAACACATGGTTTTTAGGGTCATACTTCGTTGAAATTTCATTCGCCACACGTGATGCCATAGGCACAGCAGAAAGTCCTGTGGCACCCACAAGCGGGTTAACCTTCTTCTTTACGAACAGGTTAAATATCTTGACCATGCAGATGCCAGCGGCTATTGACAGAGCGAAAGCGAGGAAACCACCCACCACTATACCGATAGTTTGCAGGTTAAGGAACGCCTCACTTGTCATTGTTGCGCCCACGGAAAGTCCGAGGAAGATTGTCGCGATGTTCATTATCGCATTGCTTGCTGCATCAAACAGACGACCTGTCATGCTTCCAAGTTCTTTCAAAAGGTTACCGAACATCAGCATACCGACAAGACTTACCGCCGTAGGCACAAGCAGAGCCACGATAATTGTCACACAGATAGGGAAGAGAATCTTCAGCACACGTAGGTTCTTTATCTCCGTAGTGTTAGGATATTTCTTGTCCTGCTCCTTCATGTTTATCAACAGTTCCTTCTTAGTGCACAGAGCCTTCACCACAAGAGGTATGATGACCGGTACCAGAGCCATATACGAGTAAGCCGCAATGGCAATAGGACCAAGCAGTTGCGGGGCCAACTGTATGGTGGTAAAGATTGCCGTAGGACCATCTGCACCGCCGATGATACCCAGTGATGCCGCCTCTTTCGGGGTAAAGCCCATAGCCAAAGCAGCCAACAGCACGGCGAAGATACCAAACTGTGCGCCTGCTCCGAAGATGGAAAGCCTGAGGTTACGCAACATAGGTCCAAAGTCCGTCAGCGCACCTACACCCATAAATATTACCGGAGGAATGAACCCTGTCTTTATACACATATAATAAATGAAGTTCATCAGCCCCAGATCATGAGCAATCTTGTGCAACGGCATATCCCATATTATCTCCTGAGAGCCATCCGGCAACGTCACATATCCCTCCGAGGTAGCCTGCGCCACGCCCATACCGCCACCGGGAAAGTTGGCAAGCAGCACACCCATGCCTATCGGAATAAGCAGCAAAGGCTCATACTTCTTCACTATACCCAGATATAGAATAACACACGCTATGGCAAGCATTATGAGGAAAGACCAATCTCCGCCCGTCTGTGCGAAAGCCGTCATATCCCATATTTTCTGTAATATTTCCATTTTGGTCTATACTAAAAGTCCGTTATTCAAGCAATGGTCATAAGTACATCATCCTCTTCCACAGAGTCACCTGACGTGAAATTGATGCTTGTTATGGTGCCGGTTTTCTCCGCCTTAATGCGATTAAACACTTTCATTGCCTCTATATAGCATATTATGTCGCCCTCGTTCACCTTGTCACCAACTTTCTTCGGTGTCTCACTTGCAGAACTTACGAGATAGGCCTTGCCCTCCAACGGTGCGAGAACCTCCATACCATCTCCGGCAGGAGCGGCAGATTGCGCTGTCTGAGCAGTCGCGGCAGGAGCAGATGGCTGTGCGCCATACGCTATATCTACCTTATATGACTGTCCGTTCACCGTCACAGTAATCTGCTTAGGCTCCGCCCCTGCGGCAGGAGCGTTCTTCTTTGCCTTCCTTTCTGCAAGGTCTTTCTCGAACGCAGCCTTTGCAGCACCACTCTTATAAGCCTCATACTGCTGCGGGTGCATGGCGTATTCAAAGAGTTCCTCATCGTCCTCGCCTAGTTCCCAACCGTTCTCCTGCATTTTTTTACGGTAGGTATCAAGGTTGTCGGGATAGTTCTCCTGCGGGTCAGAGGTCATAAACTCCCTGCCTTCCGACTTCGCCATCTCCACGAATATCGGGTCAACCTCACCGGGCAGACGACCTGATTTGCCAAGAATCATGTCCCAGATGTTATCGGCTATCATGCTCCAGCGCTCCTTACCCTTCTCCATCTGCATCACGTTCATCAGCGCAAGGTTCTTCACATACTGTGAGAACGGAGTCACAAGACAAGGATAACCCACCTTTGGCCATACGTACGCCACCTCGTCAAACAACTTGACGAGCAACTGGTCTGTGGTCAGTTCCGGCTGATTGTTCTTCACCTTCCACTTGTTCAGCGACTTGAGGTTGTCCTCAAGGTCTGTCATAAGCGAGCCCATCATACCTCCCGGCAGTCCCGGCTTGATGAGGAGAGAGTTGTTAAGATGGTTCAGTGCAGGTATATAATAGCCGAGGAAGTCGTCCATCATCTCCTGGATCTGAGTGCGAACCTCCATGTACGCCTCCATGTTAATGTCCTTTACCTTGAAGCCGGCATCCTTCAGCATCTCCTGTAC
>CALYTD010000083.1 GCA_945486445.1 uncultured Prevotellaceae bacterium | reverse complement strand
GAATGTTGGCGAACCCGGTGGCGGACCGTTCCTTACTTACAATCAAGACGGCACTGTATCATTGCAGATATTGGAGTCAAGCCAGATAGACAAGAGTAACGAGCAGTACATGGAGATGTTCACCAAGGGCACACACTTCAACCCCGTTGACCTTGTCTGCGCCGTCAAGGATGCCAAGGGCAATGCCTACAACCTGCCCGACTACGTTGACAAGACCACGGGTTTCATCTCTTCCAAGAGCAAGAACGGCAAGGAACTGCGTGCCCTTGAGCTGCCCGGACTGTGGAACGGAGCCATGAGTGACTGGTCAACCGTGTTCGTAGAGGTGCCTCTCGGTACGTTCAATCCTGTCAAGACCGTCAACGATCTTCTTAGAGAACAACATCAGTAAGGCTCATGGCAGCCCACAACGACCTCGGACGCTGGGGCGAGGACATGGCGGCAGAGTACCTGTTCCGCAAGGGCTGGTACGTCAGGCACCGTGACTGGCACAGCGGACACCGAGATATTGATATCGTGGCGATAGACGAGGATATGACCACCCTGCTCATGGTGGAGGTCAAAACCCGCGCCACGGCAGTGATGGGAGAGCCTGACAAGGCCATTGATGCCACGAAGCGTAACAACATACTCATGGCAGCAGAGGCATACGTGCGCATGTATATGATGGAACATCTCACTGTGCGTTACGACACAATCTCCGTCGTAGGCACGCCCGAGAGCGGCTGTACCATAGAACATAAGGAGAACGCCTTTGACGTTACGTCCAGTTTTCAGTTCTATGAAGAAAAGCGCAGGAGGGCTCATTACAAAAGACGTCCCGGGTGCTGGTAGCATCCGGGACGTCCCGTATAATGACTGTCATGCCGTGATTATCACTGTATCCGCCCGCTGTCGGGGCGGTATGATGGGTGTTTTCACTTGCCGTATGTGCTGGCCGTATTGTTGTCAGCACTTGATTGCTCAGTAATCAGCACCTGATCACTCGGTAATCAGCACCTAATTGCGGTGTAATCAGCACCTGATTGCGGCGGGGCTTGTATTGGACTGAGGCGTAACAAGTTATGAATAGCCTGAAAAAGCCAGTTATTCTTTCAGTAAATCTGGGCGCAGACGCCTTGTGCGTTCTAACGCCTGCTCCATTTCCCACTCCTTAATCTTAGCCTCATGTCCTGATAACAGTATGTCAGGCACTCGCCACCCCTTGTATTCCGCGGGGCGGGTGTAGATGGGAGCAGACAGCAGGTCGTCCTGAAAACAGTCTGACAGTGCGCTCTGCTCGTCGCCTATCACACCGGGAATGATGCGCACTATCGCATCAGCCATTACCGCTGCGGCGAGTTCCCCGCCCGTGAGGACGAAGTCGCCGATGCTTATCTCGCGCGTGATGAGGTGGTCACGCACACGCTGGTCTATACCCTTGTAGTGACCGCAGAGTATTATTATGTTGCCTTTCAGTGACAGGTCGTTGGCAATGTGCTGGTCAAACCGCTCGCCATCAGGTGAGGTGTATATCACCTCGTCATACTCCCGTTCCGCTTTAAGGGCCGAGATGCAGCGGTCAATAGGTTCGCACTGCATCACCATTCCCGCGAAACCACCGTAAGGGTAGTCATCTACACGCTTCCATTTGTCAAGAGTATAGTCGCGGAGATTGTGCAGATGAATCTCCGCCAAACCCTTCTTCTGGGCGCGGGCAAGTATGGACTCGTTGAAGAAACCTTCCAGCATCTCTGGCAGAACAGTAATAATGTCTATACGCATTGTGGTGTAAATTTGAGTTATTTATGGTGCAAAGTTAATTCATTTTTCGTTATCTTGGAAGAAAAAAGGGCATTAAGTGCTGTTTATCTCATAAAAAATCATTAACTTTGCAGACATAGTACAGGTGCGGACAGTGGACAGTAGCAAGCAGAACACCACATTGCATTATACTTACCCGTAACCTCCTTGAAGCATAAAAATGCAGATTATCCGCATAATGCGTAATGATATGACAGACGAAGAACGTATATATACCCTAAGAAAACAGTTGCATGAGCATAACCACAGGTACTATGTTCTCAATAGTCCGGTGATTTCTGACCAGGAATTTGACTTCATGATGCACGAGTTGCAGGCCCTTGAAGCAAGGCATCCAGAACTCTATGACGCCAATTCACCCACTATGCGCGTTGGCAGCGATATATCAAAGGAATTCCGTCAGGTGCCACACCGCTATCCAATGCTCTCACTTGCCAACACGTACAGTGAGGAGGAGGTGGCAGAATGGTACAACCAAGTGAGCCGAGGACTTGAAGGCGAGGAGTTTGAAGTGTGCTGCGAAATGAAGTATGACGGCCTTTCCATCTCGCTAACATACGAAAACGGCCGACTGGTGCAGGCCGTCACACGTGGAGACGGAGTACAGGGCGATGACGTAACAGCCAATGTACGCACCATACGCACCATACCCTTGGTGCTGGAACAGGGGCTGGGATACCCCGAACAGTTTGAGATACGCGGCGAGATACTCATGCCCTGGCAGTCGTTCAACCGCCTTAACGAAGAGAGAGAAGAGATAGGCGAACAACCGTTTGCCAATCCCCGCAATGCCGCCAGCGGCACACTGAAAAGCCAGGACTCACGAGTGGTGGCAGAACGCGGGCTGGACGCATACCTATATTACCTGCTTGGCGACGAGATAAAGGCAGAAGGACACTACGAGTCGTTGCAGACAGCAAAGGCATGGGGATTCAAGACAAGCGAAGGAATGTGCAAAGTACGCACTCTGGAAGATATATATACCTTCATAAAACGTTGGGACACAGAGCGGAAGACGCTGCCCGTGGCAACCGATGGCATAGTGTTAAAGGTTAACTCACTACGCCAGCAGAGGCATCTCGGCTTCACAGCAAAGTCACCGCGGTGGGCAATAGCATACAAATTCCGAGCAGAACGAGCCTGCACAAGGTTGTTGAACGTGACATATCAGGTGGGCAGGACAGGAGCAGTGACACCCGTTGCCAACATGGAGACAGTGCAACTGGCAGGCACAAAGGTGCGGAGAGCAACGCTGAACAATGCCGATTTCATACGTTCTTTCAACATTCACGAGGGCGATTGGCTATATGTAGAAAAAGGAGGAGAGATAATACCAAAGATAGTCGGCGTAGATGAAGAACGCCGAGGACCCTCAGCCGTGCCAGTAGAGTTCATCACCCACTGCCCGGAATGTGGCGCACCGCTGTGCAGAAACGAAGGAGAAGCAGTGACATACTGCCCAAATGACAGCGGATGCCCGCCACAAATAAAAGGACGGATAGAGCACTTCATAGCAAGAAAAGCAATGAATATAGACTCACTCGGCCCGGAAACAGTGGACGCATACTACGAAAGCGGACTGATAAGCAACATTGCAGACCTATATACACTTACCGTTGACCAGATAAACGCTGACGGATCACGTGAGAAATCAGCACGGAAAATAATCTCGGCAATAGAAGAATCCAAGGCAATACCATTTGAAAGAGTGGTCTTTGCGCTCGGTATAAGAATGGTAGGAGAAACAACAGCCAAGCTCCTTGCACGCCATTTCTGCGACATAGAGACCCTTAGCAACGCCACAGTAGAACAACTTATGCAGGTAGATGGCGTGGGAGAAGTGATAGCAGTCAGCGTGGTAACATACTTCAAAGACGAGAAAAACCGCGAGATAGTACGCCGATTGACCCAGTACGGGCTGCAGATGAGTGTGGACAAAGAACAAGGTCAGCCCAAGGATGACGCACTGCAAGGCATGAATGTGGTGATAAGCGGAGTGTTCGCAAGGCACAGTCGTGACGAGTATAAGATGATGATAGAGCAGCACGGAGGCAAGAATCAGTCGTCAATAAGCAGCAAGACAACCTTTATACTTGCAGGTGACAACATGGGTCCAAGCCAGTTACAGAAGGCTCAGAAGTTAGGAGTAAAGATAATAAGCGAGGAAGATTTCCTCACAACATATATAAAAGAAGAAAAAGAGTAGTGGATAAGATAGTAATAGGCATAGACGTAGGCACCAGTACGACAAAAATCGTAGGTGTGAAAGCAGGCGAAGTCATTGCACCCACACGCATAAAGGCAATGGATCCGGTAACATCCCTGTACGGAGCATTTGGCAAATACCTTTACGACAACGCCATAAGCCTCTCAGATATAGAACAAGTGATGCTGGCAGGAGTAGGTGCCGAGTATGTAGATAAGCGCATATACGGTCTGCCAACGGAGCGAGTTGGAGAGTTCGAGGCTGACGCTATCGGTGCACAGTACGGCAGCGGACTGGACGATTTGATAGTAGTATCAATGGGAACAGGCACCACTCTCATAGAAGTTCGTGGCAAAGAGGTGAAGCATCTCGGCGGACTTGGAATGGGAGGAGGTACACTTATCGGTCTGTCGCAGCTCCTTCTCTGCACCAGTGACGTGGAACAAATAGCAAAAATGGCAGCAAAAGGCGACCTTTCCAACATCAACCTCAACATCGGGGACATAAGTATTAGCCCCTTGCCAGGCCTTCCTTTGGACACAACAGCGTCACTATTCGGCAACGTTACCAACCTTGCGTCGCCTGAGGACATAGCACTTGGACTGATTTGGACGGTGGTTCAGACCATAGGGTCGGCCACAGTGCTGGCAAGTAAGGCCAATAACTTCAAGCAATTTGTGATGATTGGCAACCTGACCAAGATTCCGCAGACCCGCTTAGTGTTTGATTCTCTCGAACCGTTGTATGGTGTTCGCTTCATAATACCGAAACATTCAGAGTTCTGTACGGCCATAGGTGCAGCGCTGAAAGCAACCCCTCAATGCTCAAACCGTGACACTTCACGTCTTTAACCCAGAGCATGAACACGCTTTGGCGGCAGACCTTGCGGTGTTTACACCTCCTCATGCTGCGCGGCAGTTGCGCTCGGACCTGTCCTTTCTGCCTGCTTTGTGGGCGGAAGATGGTGATGTTGTGATTGTGGACAACGTGTCATTGGCACGTGAACGGTGGATGAATGTGAAGTTACAACGCCGCCCGGACGTATCATTTGCCACACTTGGCAGCGTCAAGGAGTTCTTTTCTTGTGGCAAAGAGGTGTCTGTCAGTCCGTGGGGATGGGATAAAACCATACGTACCACACTGCTTCGGGCTGGTGTTCCGGCCGAGATGATGCCCTCAGAGGAGGCACTTGCCGTTGTTCGGAGGCTTTCCAACCGCTCTCTGGCGGTGCGGATGCTCACCTTTCTTGCTGACGGTGAGGGACTGACGGGGTATGCCTGCGTATGCGAAACATACGAAGACGTGTGTCGATTCCTTGCCCGTCACGGTGAGATAGTGGTGAAAGCACCATGGAGTTGCAGCGGCAGGGGGGTGAGATATATAACGGCAGGGGCATTGACCGACAATGACTCACACTGGATTCAGCGTGTCATCAGCCTGCAAGGCAGTGTGGTGGCCGAGGTGAGAGGCCGTAAGGAGGTGGACTTTGCCGTTGAGTTCATGGCTGAAAGAGATGGCAGTGTGAGGGCAATGGGGCTCTCGCTGTTCACTACCTCGGGCAGTGCATACACGGGAAACGTTCTTGCCACGGAGGAGGAGAAACGCTGTCACATTGCTGAATACCTGCCATTGGAACGGCTTGACAGCGTGATAAGGCGGATAGAGCGACTCCTTGCCGATAGTATCAGCGGCGCTTATGTCGGTCCGCTCGGCGTTGACATGATGGTGACGGATGGTGATTGCGGGGCATACAGCACGCTGTATCATCTTAATCCGTGCGTTGAGATAAACCTGCGGCGCACCATGGGCCATGTGGCGCTTGCCCTGTCAGAGCGCGGACAGCGCGGTGTGATGG
>CALYTD010000082.1 GCA_945486445.1 uncultured Prevotellaceae bacterium | reverse complement strand
GGCGTCACCCAGAGCGCAAGGACGCTGTGCGGATAATACGTAATGAGCGTAACAGTGGTATCGGTGTGACACGTGCAAGGCTTGTCAGTGAGGTAAGGACAGACTGCTTTTTCTTTGCCGACAGCGACGACTTGCTGCCCCGCGAGGCCATCGCCACACTCGTAAAGCGCATGAAAGAGACAGGAACGGACATTGTCGATGGCGCATACAGGGAGTATTCTGACGGCAGGGAGGGGCATATACAGTTGCCTTCACACTGCGACAAGGACACATATCTCGCCAGAACACTCTGCCAGAACATAGAGAACCATAACGTATGGGGACGACTTTACAAGACCTCTGTATTGCAGATGTTGCCCAATATGTTCCTCAACGGCATCGACTGTGCGGAGGATTACTGCGTGATGGCGCGCCTGTTGCCGCTTGTAACACGCTCCTGGACGGATGAGGTAGTGTATCTTTACCGCACGGATAACCAGTCTTCATACACCAAAAGTGCCAGCGAGAGGAACGTAAGGTCATGCCTTCACGCCAATAAAGAGGTGCTTCGCTTCTACCACTTGCGCGGACACCTGCCCTTTTCGCTTGAGATAGGTATGCTGAATGGTTACCGCATCTGCCGCAGCAACGGCTTCCCGCTGTCTCTTGCAGATGAGATTATGCGCTATGTACCGCAGCATTACCGTGCCAGACTGCTCTACTGGCTGCTTCATAACCACATCTTATATAATATAGGAGATGCGCTTTACAGGGTGTTAAGGTTAAGTGTAGTTGGCTTTAAGTGACAGACCGTGTCGCCACCAACCTCCATTGCCACACCTTAAACCACCAACCACCAAGTTCCTAAGCACGCAAATATGCCCGAATCACTAAAACAACGAACAGCGAAAGGCCTTTTCTGGGGTGCCCTGAACAGCGGTACCATGCAGGTGTTGAACCTCATCATCGGCATTGTCCTTGCCCGTCTGCTCACTAAGGCAGACTATGGCATAGTGGGAGTGCTGACCATTTTCACCGCCATTGCCGGTGACTTGCAAAGCGCGGGGTTCACGCAGGGACTGGTAAACATAAAGCATCCCACGCACCGTGACTACAACTCCGTCTTCACTTTCAACGTGATGGTGTCCGTAGTGATGTACACCATCCTCTTCCTCTGCGCCCCATTGATAGCGGACTTCTTCCGCCAGCCGTGCCTTACGGGTGTCTCCCGCCTGGTGTTCCTCACCATTACCATCTCATCTCTGGGCATAGCCCACGGCGGTTACATGACAAAGAACATGATGAACCGTGAACTTGCCATCATAGGAGTGGCGGCATTGCTCGCCTCCGGCACCGTTGGCGTGATCCTCGCATTCATGGGTAAAGGCTACTGGGCACTGGCATGGCAGCAGATAACGTTCATCAGCGTGCTGAACGTAGGCAGATATTACTACGTCCGCGAGTGGCGACCGCGCCTCACCTTGGACCTCACACCCGTGCGGCGCATGGCTCCTTTCGCCGTGAAGATATTGGTAACAAAGATTGTCAACACCCTCAGCGGCAACATACTCACCGTGATTTTCGGCAGGCTGTTCCCCATCAACAGCGTGGGTTGCTACTCGCAGGCCTACAAGTGGGACACTATGGCCAACTCACTCGTGGCCAACACCGTGGGACAGATAGCCCAGGCAGTACTGGTGGAGGCAGCGCCGGAACAACCTACAACCTCCACCTCCCAACCTAAAACCCCCAACCTAAAACCTTCAACCACTAACACCCAACTCGCTGTTTACCGCAAGTTGCTGCGTTTCACGTGTTTCTTCTCTATGCCAGTGATGTTCGGTCTGGCGTTGGTAAGCCATGAATTCATCCTCATAACCATCGGCGAGAAGTGGGAAGACTGCGTACCCCTGTTGCAGGCACTATGCGTCAGCGGAGCGTTCATGCCCGTATATGTGATGTACCAGAACCTCGCCATCAGCCAAGGACGCAGTGATGTATATATGTGGTTGAATATATGGCAGATAATATTGCAAATAGCCGTGATACTATGTTTCCACCGTTACGGTATGTTCACCATGGTATGCGCCTACTCCGCCTTCCTCATACTGTGGTTGCTGCCATGGCATTACTTCGCCGGTCGCCTGATATGCTACCGCTGGCGCGATATGTTCCGTGACATGATGCCCTTTGTTCTTGCCGCGGCGGCGGTTATGTTGCTTACACATTATGCCACGATTATGATACACTCCCTATGGGTGCTTCTCGCCGCAAGGGTGCTTCTCGCCGCCATTTTGTATTATGCGGTGATGAAAATAGCCGGCGCTGAGATATTAAAAGAATGTGAGCAGTTCGTGATAAAGGCGTTGCGGCGCAGGTAGCGACGGTGATTATTATTTGGTATATGGATAAATAGACATGGGGAACACCGAAAAGGCGGACGCACCAAGGTGCGTCCCTACAAGAATCGCAAACAAACATCGCAGCAATCAGTATAATAAGCAGAAGGAATACCGCTATTGTAGGGACGCACCTTGGTGCGTCCGAAATGCGACATAAAACAATAAACCATTCATAATTCCTACATCATTACATCATGCAAGAACCTCAAGATACCAAACAACCCAAGCGAAAATCTCCAAGAGCCACATTCCATAACTATTCCGGAGGATGCTATTTTGTGACAATATGCACAGTGGAGAAAAAGCACTACTTCGGCACTATCATCAACAACGAGATGCATTACACAAAAATCGGCAGAAAGGCGAAAGATGATTTGGAACAGTTGCCCATGCGCATCGGATACTGCGAAATCCCGCTTTTCGTTGTTATGCCGAATCATATACACGCCATAATCCACATAACACAACCGCATGAGCCCGCAAAAGAAGAGATACCCGTCACAAGAAGTGCACTATCCGTCATCGTGGGATTGTACAAAAGTGGGATAACAACATTCGCACGCCGGAACAATATCACGTTCGGATGGCAACCACGGTATCATGACCACATAATAAGGGGAGTGACAGACAGGAACAGAATAGCAGACTATATAAATAATAATGTAGCACGTTGGGCTGATGACTGCTTTTATTCATTGCCCACATCACAGATGTTCTGACAAATAAGGAGTTTGTTGTTGTAACACTATTGGCTGTATTTCGGACGCACCAAGGTGCGTCCCTACCATGCGAGGCTATATATCTCGCGACAGAATGTGATAGACACGAAAGGAATACCGCCATTGTAGGGACGCACCTTGGTGCGTCCGAAATGAGAAAAGGGCATGAAACGGACTATGCAAACAGCGAAAAGGCGGACGCACCAAGGTGCGTCCCTACCATGCGGGGCTATATATATCGCCATAATCCGCACCTGACTGCAAAGGCATACGTATGGCTGTGGATTTCAAGGCAATATATACCACCCCTCTGCCTACCTCAACACCTGATACCGCTTCTGGTATTCCGCCTTGTAATCATGGTGCAGATACTGCTTGCGAGCCTTGCGAAGGTTGTATATAACGACAAACTTCACCGCCTCCCATAGCGGCAGACGCTTGTCAGCATACAGGGTTTCGGGCATATATACGAAGTAAAGGTCAGCCTGAGTGTCAAACGTTGAGAAATCATTGGGCCCCGCCTTATACAGCCATTCCTCCGCATAAAAGCGGTTGGTGGCAAACATTGTCTCGTCAAACGCCGGCAGACGGCGCAGGTATGACGACCTCGCCCACCAGAAGTTGCCGGCATAAAGGTAATAAGGCTGCGGCATAGGGGGCAGGCGGTAGCAGCCGCACGTGTCATAATCAGCCGTCAGCACGTTCACCGCCACGCGCCACTTGAAGAATATGGAGTACTCCATCATGTGCCGCCACGCCTCTATGTTACGTTTGAAGGCGTTGAACTTACGGTCGGCATCGCTGGTTGCCTGATACGTGATGCCCTTGGTATGGAAGTAATAAAACAGGCAGTCCTCGCTCTGAGCCCTTTCGCGTATGAACATCAGTGCGGGATATTCAAAACGCCGTGGGTCGCTGGTAGCAGATATTACCTCCATCTTTTCGCGGCCTATTATCCCCTCCAGTTGTTGCAGGTCATCGTCAGTGCGGGTGATAATACTGATGAACAACTTTTTAGTCACGTCATACAGCCCGCTCTCGCGCAGTCTGCCTATCTGGTCTCTGACCATGCGTTGCCACCCCTTGTCGCAGTAGATGTGATACACTCCGTATATAGGCTTGTCACATTTTGGCGTGCCCTCCCACGCGGAAAGGTCATAACGGCGGAAGGCACGGAAGCAGGTGTCTCTGAATTTATGGAAAACTGTGTACATTGTTAGTGTCTGGAACTTTTGCGCTGTAAAGTTACAAATAATCCTCCGAACGGCAAAGGAAAAGACGTTCTATTTCCCTTGCCCACCCCTTGTTTCCCCTTACAGGCACGGTTACGGAGCAAATCTAACGACTGGTTTTTGCTTGTCGGGTGGGTATCGGTAAACGTATCAGTAAGGCGGCAGGCATGGCGGCTGTGTAATCAGGTGCAAATCACAATGTAATCAGCACCCGATAATACTGCAATCAGCACCCGATTAAGCGGCAATCAGCACCTGATTGCCGGTGCCAGCAATGGCAGTAGGAGTGTCAGGCGTGACACATCGCGAAGCAGCGGGGCAAGTATTAAAAAACAGGGGGTAAATATTAAAAACAGGGGGGAATGTTGAAAAGCGGCAGGGGAAGACTTAACAAAGTTTGCAGAACGTGAAAAACACACTGACACAGTGGCACTTGGGCATGAGGATTGCATTATGAAGGGCAGAGGTTGCGAGACCAGAAGCCCCACGCAGGGCGGATGGTCAACTTACACCTTTTAATTGAATGTCTAACAAAAATTAATAGGAGGAAAGACTATGTTACCTACAATGTATTCAAATCGCAATCAGGGATGGATTCCATCAATCTTCAGTGACTTCTTCAACGACACATGGATGCCCGCCAAGTTCACCGGTACCACACCCGCTATCAACGTCAGCGAGGACGAGAAAGCCTACAAGGTAGAGGTCGCAGCGCCGGGAATGACGAAGGAAGACTTCAAGATCAGCGTCACAAACGACGACCTTGTTATCTCAATGGAGAAGAAGACGGACAACAAGGAGGAGGACAAAGCCAAGAAATATCTGCGCCGTGAGTTCAGTTACTCTAAGTTCGAGCAGCGTCTGACACTGCCGGACAACATAGAGAGGCAGAACATCAGCGCCGGAATGAACGACGGTGTGCTTGCCATCGTGATACCAAAGATGACACAAGAAGAGAAGGCACAAGAGACGCAGTGCATAGAGATTAAGTAACGCACATGGGTTTATACATAATCACCAAGGGACTGTCTGACAATAAGTTCAGGCAGCCCCTTAACGTATATAAACGTATGTCATAAGACAAGAGAACAATATTTATCCCCCTTTTTCCTTTGCGGTTACAAGGAAAATACCTATCTTTGCAGGCGAAAGAACCGTAACCCATAACCGTATAACCAACAATCAGCACCCCCATAACCCACACCACCCAACCCTAAACCTCTTAACCTCTCACCTTCAACCACCCAACCCCCAAAATGATATGGACTGACAAGATACGGCAAGTCAAGATAGCCCTGATGTCGGCGGCGGTGCTTATCGCCGGCGTCTCGCTCGTTGTCAGCCATTTTCTGGTAAAGGACCTGGCCCGCGAGGAACGCCGCCGCATGGAGATATGGGCTGAGGCCATACGCACTCTCAGCGTGGCGGAGAGCGATGCTGACCTTAACCTCGTGCTGAAAGTGCTGGAGGAGAACAGCACCATACCCGTGATTGTCACGGATGCGAGGGGCGATGTGCAGACATTCCGTAACGTGGAGATAGACGCTGTGG
>CALYTD010000081.1 GCA_945486445.1 uncultured Prevotellaceae bacterium | reverse complement strand
ATCAGCAGGAATACGTTTATGAGTTGTTCCCTATAGAGTAAGTATGAGGAAATCATCTTTGTCAGTTCTTCCTGCGTTTTCTTTGAACGCTTGGCAAAACCGTAACCTGGCAAGTCCACAAGATACCATGAATCGTTTATGTTGAAGTGGTTTATTAGAAGTGTTTTACCAGGAGTTGCGCTTGTCTTTGCCAGCGTCTTGCGCCCTGTAAGCATGTTTATCAAACTTGATTTACCTACGTTGCTCCTCCCGATGAATGCAACTTCCGCCTTGTTTTCTTTGGGACACTGTGACAGTTTTGATGAACTTATGGTGAATTCTGCTTTCTTGATTTCCATGATTGGCGTGTTTTTGATATGTGTTTCTTATTTCTTCTTAGGTGGAGTGGGGGCTTCCTCCTTGTCGTATGCAACGAGGAAGGCATCTGCCTGTTGGTAACCCAGAGCCTTGGCGCGCTTCAGTTCTGCTACGCCGGTGAGTTTATTGCCTGTCATGCAGAGTGCGAGGCCAAGCAGACCGTGCCCCTCTGCGTATTGAGGTGCTATCGTAATGACCTGTTGTGCCACTGTTATGGCATCGCTGGCTCTATTCATCTTCATCAGTAGCAGGGCCTTTTCTGACAAGTATAGCAGTTGCTTTGGGGCAAGCACCGTGGCACTGTCGAGCATTTCCAGCATCTGCGTACGTTCTCCCTTCATGTTTTTAAGGCACTGGTAAGCGTAATAATACACTTCGGCGCTGCGTGGTTCGGTTTTGTTTGCCTCTGTGAACTCGTTGTAAGCGTCTTGATATTTCGTTTGTGAGAAGAGTATATTGCCTTTTAATATATGGTAGAGTGGGAGGGAGTTAATGCTTATTGCAGTGTTAATCTCTTCCAAAGCTTTGTCAAATGACCAGTTGTTGTAGGAGGTGTCAGGCATTGCCATCTCCTTGTTGTATATCAGTCTGGCGTAATAATAGTGTGCGTTGTCCTTTGTCGTGCTAATCTCTATTGCCTTTTGCATGGCCTTTTCAGCCCCGTCAAAGTCCTTTTGCTCTGTCAGCATCGTTGCTTTATATTCGTAGCCATCTTCTTTATCGGGAAACATTGCTATGAAGTTCTCTACCGTTGCGGGGTAGTTTATACTGTCTTTACGCTGTGATGCAATCATCATTGCCAGCATAGCCTGATTGTAATCCGTTGGCAGTGCTATGCGTACAGATGTTTTTCGCAGTGTGTTGTCGTTGGCTGATAGGCCCGATGGTTGTAGTGTTTGTGCAAAACGTGCACTTGCAACATACAGGTCTGTCCTCGTATTGCTGGTCTTTATAAGGCCCATTAGTTCACCTTTTGCGTTCACGCAGGGGCTACCAGTATGCCTTTCATTGATTTCGCCAGTCTCTTGTTCGAGGATATAATACGGCATATCATTCATGAATGTCTCAACTTTCGTTGGTGGAATCTTGTTGAATATGGGTGCTTTCACATCATAATTGATGAGCCATGTGTCAGCACCTACCCCCTGTTGCACTTGCTCTATTGTCATGGGGTGTATGGATACTTTACCCTCTTTCTTTACTTTTATACGTGCGATGTCATATATTTCGCTGGCTCCGTATATGCAATCAACGTCATATTTCTTCCCTTGTCCATCAATTATTACTGCTGATGACGCACCAATAAATGGTGTCCATGCCGTCAGTGCAGTACCGTCTTCGTCGATGAAGGCACCGTATCCCGTTGCAAGTAATGTGCCATCGGCCTTAAAAGTGGTCACTTTTACAGTTCCTTTGGCTGCTTTCTTCACTGCTGATGGTTGTGCTGCCACTATCAGTGTTACTGCTATAATATATAATAAGGTGTAAAGTCTTTTTATGTTCATATCTTTCTTTATCACATTTTCAGTAGAGCTTTTGCGTTTGTGCGTGCTGCTTCTGTCACGTCAGAGCCGCTAAGCATCTGCGCTATTTCGTCAATACGTTCGTCTTTTGTAAGTTGTCGCATTACAGACGTTGTCACTTCATTTGTCTCGTGTTTCTCAACCTTGTAGTGAAACTGTCCCAATGCCGCTATCTGTGGCAGGTGTGTGATGCTTATTACCTGCCTGTCAGCATCTCCCATTTGGCGCATTATGTCTGCCATCTTTTCCGCTACACGTCCGCTAACGCCTGTATCTATCTCGTCAAAGATTATTGTAGGTAGTTTTACTGCACCGCTTATTAGTGCTTTTAGTGACAGCATGAGCCTCGCTATTTCACCTCCTGACGCCACCTGTGCTACTGGACGCAGCGCCATTCCCTTGTTGGCGGAGAAAAGAAATGATACTCTGTCTTGTCCTTTTGCGGACATTTCGTCCTTCGTTATCTCAATCTTGAACACAACGTTGGCCATTCCCAGCGCTGCAAGACTGGCACATATAGTTTTTTCTACCTTGCTTACTGCTTTCTTTCTTGATTCTGTTAGTTTGTCTGCCTTTGCCTGAGCGTCATGCAATAGACGTGCCACTGCCGCCTCTTGTTCTGCTACTGCATCGTCGCTGTTGTCTATATTGTCGATAGATTCTTGCAGGATACGTTGCTCTTCAATCAGTTCTGACACGGAATCCTTATGGAATTTGCGTTGTAAGGAGTATATTGTGTCCAGTCGTTCGTTGACAAATGTCAGTCGTTCTGGGTCAAAGTCTATCTCCTCCATGGTCGTTTCAGTTTCCTGTGCAATGTCTTTCAGTTCTATAAACGATGAGTTTATCCTTTCAGACAGTTCTTTTATCCTTGGGAAAAGCCTTGCCCCTGCCTCCATTTTTGTGCTTGCTTGATGCAGTATCATTAGTGCTCCGACGTTGTCATCATTCAAAAGGGTGTTTGCTTCATACAGTATTGTCTTTATATCTTCTGTGTGTGTCGCTGCTTCCTGCTCCTGTTCCAGTTCCTCTTGTTCTCCTTCTTTCAGACAGGCATTATTCAGTTCGTTCAGTTGGAAGCGCATAAACTCCTCGTTCTCCTTCGTCTTCGCAATCTGATTTTTTAGTTCTTGCAGTGCGTTTTCTGCCTTGCGGTACTCTGTGAACGCCTTTTTGTACTCATCTTTGTATTTGCTGTTAGCGGCAATTATATCCAGTACGTTTACTTGGAAGTCCTCTTTTTGTAACAATAGGTTCTGGTGTTGTGAGTGTACGTCCACTAACATCTCGCCCAGTTCCCTTGTTTGTTGCAGCGAAGTGGGTGTATCGTTTATGAAGGCTCGGCTTTTTCCTGTTGCAGTCAGTTCTCGTCTTATTATGCACTCGCCTTCATCGCAGTCAAGGTCGTTGTCTTCGAACCACGTTTTTATGTCGTATCGGGATATGTCAAAGCGTGCTTCGATGGTGCATTTCTGCTTATCCGTCTTTACAGCCTTTGTGTCGGCACGCTGTCCGAGTAGCAGTCCTATTGCGCCGAGTATGATACTCTTTCCCGCTCCTGTCTCACCTGTTATGACTGAGAATCCTGAGGAGAAGTCAATGTCAAGTTCATCAATCAGCGTGTAATTCTTTATATAAAGGTGTTTAAGCATTTATTCTTTAATCTTGTTCCACGAATTGCTTTGTGAGGGGTTTATTGAAAACAACACGTTATATACCGCTTCTTTCTCTTTTTGTGTGCCTTTCCCCTTATATATGTTGGCTAATTCATCTTTTTTGTAGTCTGTCCATATCTGTGGCACCATGCTTAGCGGGCGGTCTTTGTGTGCTTTATCCAATTGCTCTTGTATGGCAGTGGACACTTCTGTCCTGCCTCTTTCTACGTTGTTTGCCATTTCGTCTAGCCCTTTTCGGTAGTAGTCGTACTGTAACAGGCGGAAGGGCTCCATAGCACCAGCAAGATAGTCGTTGATGAAAGCAAACCTGTTTTTGTTGCTGTCGTATGCGCTCCAACCGGGATAATTCAGGTTTTGGGCATTGTTTGTAAGGTTCATGCAGCGTTGTAGCACGTCTTCTCCTCCCTTAGGGGCAAAGGTGTCGAGGTTCATCCCGATTATAAGGTATGCGTAGTAGGCAAACAGTGCGGTTAACTGGTTGTCTATCATGTCGGGGTTGAACTCGATTTTGTCGAATTGGTTGTAGGTGAATGTGAAGTCGTTGTCTTGGTTTTGGTAGAAGGTAGTGGTGTATGAGGCGTTATATACAGGTCTGTTTGCCTGTATCATGCATGTGCATCCCCATGTGCCTTCATCTCGTTTATACTCTTTCACGGTGATGTTGAAACTGCATTGTATCCTCTCTTGCTCCATGAATTGCAGCGAGGTCCATTGCTGGCTGTTCACGAACTCCTCCAATTTGTCTTTCAGTTCTGTGAATACTGCCTCTTCTGCGCCTTGTATCTGTGCGTGGTTGATGTTCACCTTTGCCTGCAATTCCTGTGCCGTGATATGCTGACAAGTTGCCCATGACATCGTTGTCATGAGCAACAAGCACATTATTTTTCTTTTCTTTTCTGTCATATAGGGTTTATTTCAGCATCTGTGCCTCACGTAGTCTTATTCTTGTGAGCACCTGCTTCGTTTCCAATGCGAAGTCTCCTGCCAGCATCCAACTGAAATATCCGGGGTCTCTGCGTAACACGTTGGCCACTGGCCAGCCTTTGTATTTTCCGAAGTTGAATAGTTCCTGCTGTCTTTCTGTTCCGTCAGGGTTCAGCAGTGGCTTACCGTCTGGTCCTGGAACGGCACCCCATACTATCTTTCCTGAGAAGTCAACGTTCTTGCGTTGGTTGCAGAAGGCGTGCAGGGCGTCCATGTCGTTGGGCAGTTGCCTGTCCTCTTCTTCTTGTTTTCCTGGTTCGTACATATCCAACTGTCCTTGTAATACGCGGTATGTAGCCTCTGTATCCTCATTGGCAAGATGGGCTTTGAAGTCGTCTTCCATCTTTCTTCCACAGTAGAATTTGTATGCGGCAGCAAGGTTCCTGCGCTCCATTCTCATGAAAATGGTGCAGGCGTCAATCATTCTTGCGTTTGAGAAGTCAAATGCTATGCCAGCTCTCAGGAATTCTTCTGCCAGCATTGGCACATCGAAACCGTTGGAGTTGAAGCCTGCGAAGTCGCATCCCTTCATGTCTTCCGCAAGTGTTGTGGACAGTTGCTTGAAGGAGGGTGCGTCTTTTACCATCTCGTCGGTGATATGTGTCAGTTCTTTTACCTCCTGCGGTATGGGTTTCCCGGGGTTTATGAAGTAGTTTTTTCTTTCCTCTTTGCCGTCGGGGTACACCTTGATGTAACTTATCTGTATGATGTTGTCTTTGGCAATGTCAAGTCCTGTTGTCTCGAGGTCAAAGATTATGAGTGGTTTTGTAATGTTAAGTCTCATTTGTCTTTTTATTGTTTGGGGCTTGATGTCTTGGTAAAGAGGTCTTGGCTTCATGGTTTTAGTTCTCGGTTTTGTGGTTATATAACCTAATCTGAGTGGTCTTTTGTCTTCAACCTTCGCCTTCAACCTCCTATCACCATTTATCAACCTATTCGTTCAGCAGCATTGGCATTATGAGCATCAGCACGTCTTCGCCTTCTGGTTGTTCGTTTGGCCTTATTACTCCTGCACGACTTGGGTCTGCCAGCTCTATTACTACTTCTTCGCTTTCAAGGTTGTTAAGAATCTCAAACAGTGTTGAACCTTTGAAGCCTATGCTCATTGGTGTGCCACCGTATTCGCAGGCTACATCCTCGTGTGCGCTTGTTGCGAAGTCTATATCCTCGGAGTTTAGTTCTATGTTGTTAAGGCTCAGACGTAGTTTTATGAGTTGTGTACTCTCGCTTGCAAACTGGTTTACGCGGCGTAGTGCGCTTGTTAGAGCCTTTCTGTCAACTGTTACGATGTTTGGGTTGTCCGTTGGAATTACTGAGGCATAGTTCGGATAGCGTCCTTCTATCAGTCTGCATGACAGGGAACCGCCCGGGA
>CALYTD010000080.1 GCA_945486445.1 uncultured Prevotellaceae bacterium | reverse complement strand
AACAAGGTGTAGCATTTAATGTTTTTTCAGTTTCAAAGAAGTTGTGTTTAGGATTTATAAACAGTTCCCGCATTGACTACATTTGGTTTGTGTGCATATTAGCATTTGTCAAGGTATGCTGCAAGCATCTCTGCAGCACGTTCTCCATCAACTCCTGCTGATACAATACCTCCCGCATAGCCCGCTCCCTCACCAGCGGGGAATAGGCCTTCTATTGTAATATGTTGTAATGTTTCTTGGTTTCGGGTTATGCGAATTGGAGCAGAGGTTCTTGTTTCTACACCTATCATTACTGCTTCATTGGTTAAGAAACCGTGGCGTTGACGGCCGAAGATCTTGAACCCTTCCTGTAAACGTTTGGTTATGTTCTTTGGTAACCAAAAATGCAATGGTGAAGAGACAATACCTGGGGCGTAACTTGTGCGTGGTATGTCGTATGAGAGTTTACCATTTACGAAATCATGCATACGTTGTGCAGGAGCTGTTTGCTTCATATTTCCCTGCTGCCAGCATGTTTTTTCAAGTTGTTCTTGGAATTTCATCACGCGTATTGCTTCTTGTATATTGGGAGACGCAATGTCTTCCATACTGCTTTCTTTTGGCAATTGCATGGTTTCAATATCTTCTGGACGTACCTCTACAACCATGCCACTGTTAGACCATTGCCCACCACGATTGCTGGGACTCATACCATTTACTACAATCTGTTCTTCGCCTGTAGCGGCAGGGATAATATATCCGCCAGGACACATACAGAAAGAATATACTCCACGGTCTTCTACCTGTGTTACAAAGGAATACTCTGCGGCAGGAAGCCATTGTCCTCTTCCTTTTGGTGAATGATATTGTATTTGGTCTATCAGTATGGAAGGATGTTCAAGACGCACGCCTACGGCTATGCCTTTTGCTTTTATGTCAATGTTTGCAGATGCAAGGTAGCGATAAACATCGCGTGCTGAGTGACCTGTGGCCAGTATAACAGGGCCTTGATATGTCTCTTCTTGTTGTGTTACAAGGTTCAATGCCTCACAGCCTTCAACTTTATTGTTGTGTATGATTAGGCGTATCATCTTAGTAAGGAAATGTACTTCTCCGCCACTATGCAGTATCTGTTTCCTCATGTTTTCTATGATACGTGGTAGTTTGTCTGTCCCTATGTGTGGATGTGCGTCTGATAAAATGTTTGTTGATGCACCATGTTGACAGAACACGTTGAGTATCTTCTCCGTATTACCCCTTTTCTTGCTGCGAGTATATAGTTTTCCGTCAGAGTAGGCACCTGCCCCACCCTCTCCGAAACAATAGTTGCTTTCGCTGTTAACTCTTTGCTGTTTTTTTATCAATGCAAGGTCTTTCTTGCGTTCGTGTACATCTTTTCCACGTTCAAGAACAATGGGTTTTATGCCGAGTTCTATCAAACGTAGGGCAGCAAATAACCCGCATGGGCCCTCGCCTACAACGATTGCATGGGGAGCGTTGGTTACATCTTTGTAAACTGTTTTCTCATACTCTTCCTGTTCGGGCATTTCGTTTATATACACTCTCAGCGTCAGGTTCACAAGGACCTGACGCTGACGTGCATCTATGCTTTTTTTCAACACACGTACGTTTTTTATTGTACGAGTGTCAATAGCCAATTCACGGCTTATATATGCTGCAATATTTTGTTCGTTATATGCCACCTGTGGCAGTACACGAACCTGTATTTCTTTTACCATTCCCCTTATTGTTTGCAAGCCTCAAAGTCTTCAATGAGTTCTTTTGAGGGTTTCTTTGTTGAAAGGGATACTATTATGATAATAAGTGCAGATACTACAAAAGCTGGCAGCAGTTCGTAGATATTCCATGCTCCTCCCATTGGGCGCACCATGTACTTCCATACGAATACCATTATGCCACCTGCTACCATGCCACATATAGCACCTGACAGAGTTGTGCGTTTCCAGAATAGTGATGCAAGCATGACTGGTCCGAAGGCTGCGCCAAATCCTGCCCATGCAAAAGCTACAATGTTGAATATACTGCTGTCTGGATTCCATGCGAGGTACACTGCCAATGCAGCAATGAACGCTATTGTTAAGCGTGCTACGAGCATTGAGGTCTTTGCTTTAACTTTAACGTTGCACACGTCTTGAAGTATGTTCTCTGAGAAACTTGATGCCGCTGTAAGTAGTTGTGAGTCTGCTGTTGACATGGTGCATGCTAATATTCCGGCAAGTACAACCCCTGCAACGAGGGCAGCAAGTACTCCTTCCTGAGCAAGAACGTTTGCAAGTTCTATTATGGTACGCTCTGCATCAGATGTGCATTGGAAGTTATGTATTACTCCTGCCTTTGCTACTGAATATCCGATGATGCCTATTGCTATTGCGACAAACATAGATATGAATACCCACACTGTGGCTATTCTGCGTGATAGAGGTATGTCTGTCTCCTTTTTTATTGCCATGAAGCGCAACAATATGTGTGGCATTCCGAAGTAACCCAGTCCCCATGCCATGGTAGAAACTACTGTCAGCCATCCGTATGGAGATTCTTCTCCTGTACTGATGTCGTGGGTTGATACAACAGAAAGATAACCAGGTATCTGCTTAGCATTATCTATTACGGTGTCAATTCCACCTGCTTGGCCCGTAGCAAATACAACGATGACAACAAGTGCTATTGTCATAACAATGCTTTGTATAAGGTCTGTTGTGGATACAGCCATGAAACCGCCCATGATGGTATATGATATTATTATCAACGCACCGATTATCATGCAGGCATGATAATCATAGCCGAAGAGGCTATTGAGCAGAGTACCAACCGCTTTGAAACCAGCAGCGGTGTAGGGAACAAAGAATACGAGAATTACAATGGCGGAGATACACATTAGCACATTGCGTTTGTCATGGTATCGCTTTGAAAAGAACTCTGGAATAGTCACCGCTTTCAGTCTCACAGTATATCTGCGTAACCTTCTTGTAACGAAAAGCCAGTTAAGATAGGTACCTATTCCGAGACCGAGTACTGTCCAGAATGGGTCTGCAAGGCCTGTTATAAAAGCCAGGCCGGGTATTCCCATGAGTAACCAAGAACTCATGTCTGAGGCTTCTGCACTCATAGCTGCTACCAGAGGTCCTAACTGTCTGCCGCCGAGATAGAACTCTGCAGAGTTTGATGTCTTCTGTTTGCCGTAGTAATAGCCTATGTATATCATCACAATAAGGTAGGCGACAAACGAGAAAAGGATTAAGGTTTGTGTCATTACGTCTTGTTGTTTATTTATTTTTGTTTATTTTTCAGACTTTTCTGGTTTAGGAACGAAGCCGAGCACAGCGACAAGGCAACTCATTATAGGGCTTATAATGTTGAAGAAACAGAATGGGAGATATACCAAAGTAGGTATGCCGAGCACGGTGCTCTGTGTCATACCGCAGGCTGTCCACGGCACAAGCACTGAAGTGACAGTTGCTGAATCTTCTGTGGAACGGCTCAGCAGTTCTGGCTTATAACCACGTTCCATGTATTCCTCACGGAACATAGAGGCATTCATAATGATTGACAGGAACTGGTCTCCCATGACAAGATTGAGTAAAACACCCGATGTCACGGTTGAACAAACAAGTGATACTGTATTGGTGATAGCCTTTAACAGTACCTGTGTTATGCTTTTCAGCATATTGCTTGCTACCATACATGACCCGAAACACATTGCACAGAGTATGAGCCATATAGTGTCCAGCATACCTGCCATACCTCTTGTTGACACAAGGTCATTGATGGCCTCATAGCCTGTGTTAACGTGTGTCTTTGTATAACAGGTTGTCATTATACCCATAAACAGACTTTTTGCTGTCACTGTTGTTTCTCCTGCAATACCAGCAAGTACGTCTGGTTGCATAATCAGTGCGCAAAAGCATGCTGCAAGTGCAGAGAGCAGCAGGGTAATGAGCGATGGTGTCCTCTTGTAAATAAGGAATCCTGTGAATACAGGTACAACAAGTGTCCACAAGGAAATGTTGAAAGCGTTATCTAATCCTGTTAGGTACTGGTTTATTTCCATCGCTTCACCGTCATACCACAGTCCTATTATCAGGTAAAGTAGTAGTGATATTGTAATGCTTGGCACTGTGGTGTACATCATATACCGTATGTGCTTAAACAGATCCGCTCCTGCTACAGAAGAGGCAAGCACGGTGGTATCGCTCATTGGCGACATCTTATCACCGAAATATGCTCCTGATATTACTGCTCCTGCTGTGTATGGTGATGGTATGCCGAGTGCATCACCTATGCCGAGCAATGCTATACCGATGGTAGCAATTGTTGTCCATGATGTACCTGTCATCACAGATATTAGTGATGAGATAATGCAGGCACAGGGTAGGAAGAATATCGGCGACATGAACTGTACACCATAATATATTAATGTGGGTACTACACCGCTTATCATCCATGTGGCTGACATCATACCTATGAGCAACAGTATCAGTATAGAGACACTCGCATCGCCCACGGTGCCCATTATCATTTGCTCAAAAGTGTGCCATTTGACCTTGTATACTACCATAGATATAGCTACGCAAACGGCTGATGCCGTCATTAAGGCCACCTGTGACGCCCCGGCAAGGGCGTCATCAGGGAAAAGGTTTATTACAAGCACAATCAGAGCCACCAGTACAACCAGTGGTATGACGGCTATAAGCGGATGGGGTATTCTCACATTCTGTTTCATTTCTTTTTTATTTTCTATGTGGCTTAGGGCGTTACTTCTTGCCCCAGAAATATGTCACTCCCACGGTAACGGCACGGTTGCCGGTGTGTTGTCCTGCTATATCGTGGTACTTTCCTTCAATGAGCCATTCCTTACCAAAGTTCTTTGCTACGGTCACGTCTGCATAGAAGTTTGCTGGTGTGGGATTAAAACCATCATCTGCTACTGTGTCATAAGCCTTACGGCTGTTATAAAGCATTGTTGACGCTATACTCCAACCGCCATCAAGTGTTACCTGCGGTGCAAGTTTAAGGTTCACGAAGTTCATATACTCTTTCTTGTCTGGCGCTATGGTTGTCTTTTGCCAGAAATAGTTTACACCAACGTTAAGCCTTAACGCCCCAGTGTGCCAGAAAGCGGTTGTTCCTACACCGAGTGTGTTGTCATGTCCTATGGCAAGATCTTGGCGGATATTCTTCACAAGTGCACCAAGTACGAAATCAGGCTTACTGTATGTGTACTTTAATTCTGATATATATGCAATGTGTTTGTCATAGTCAGGGGTATATACCTTACCTGCCATGATGTTCTGCGTGATTGGGTTATAATATGTTCCGTCTGTTATGAAGTCATCAAAAGATGCATTATAATAACGGCGAGCAAATGTTCCCTGCAACGTGCTACCCTCATTGAAACGGTGATATGCCGTTACGGTGTATGCATGATTGGAGGTGGTGTGCTCATATTCATTTCCCAGTTTCAGTGTATTTTGCCAGAAATTGATTACGCGGAAACGGTCACCTATCATGAATCCCCACTTGCCTATATTCCAATCAAATTGTACATAGCCGTCTTCATATCGTGAGCGGTTGGTATAATCGGCCACTACGTCTGTCTCTCCTGAATATCCTGTCTCTATACCTGCTGTCATCCAGAGATTGTGGTTGATGAGAGGGAAGGAGAATTCTAAGACTATAAAGGGGTAAGTGGAGCGATTATGTACGCCTACCTCATTCTGTGTGTAATAGTCGCCACCGCCCTGCACCAGTCCATAAGACCCTGCTTCGCTAAGTGTGCGCAGATATACGAATTCAAGGTGAGTGCCACGGTCGTAAACGCCATCAGCACCTGATGCTCTGTTACGGGTGTAATACTGTGAGAGGTCAAGTTCAAGATTATCCTTTGACGTGATGTCCCATACCATATTCAACTTCACTCCCTCG
>CALYTD010000079.1 GCA_945486445.1 uncultured Prevotellaceae bacterium | reverse complement strand
TTATGGCAGAAGAATTGGACATCAAAGAGTTGGAACAAGTTGTGGTTCGCTTCTCTGGCGACTCAGGCGACGGAATGCAACTTGCCGGTAACATCTTCTCCACGGTTTCCGCTACCGTGGGTAACAGTATCTCCACATTTCCAGACTATCCCGCAGACATACGTGCCCCACAAGGCTCGCTGACTGGTGTGTCAGGATTCCAGGTTCACATAGGAGCAGGACAGGTATTCACCCCTGGTGACCAGTGCGATGTACTCGTAGCAATGAACGCTGCGGCACTGAAGACACAGTATAAGTACGCAAAACCGCAGGCAACCATAATCATTGACACTGACTCTTTCCAGCAATCTGACCTCGACAAGGCACAGTTTCAGACCACGGACTACCTCGGAGAGATGGGCATTGACCCCGACCGCGTGATACAATGCCCTATCACCCAGATGGTGAAAGACGCTCTTGCAGACAGCGGAATGGACAACAAGGCGATGCTGAAATGCCGCAATATGTTCGCGCTTGGACTTGTTTGCTGGCTGTTCAGCCGTGACCTGAACCTCGTATTCAACTTCCTCAAAGAGAAGTTTGCCAAGAAGCCCGGTGTGGCAGAGGCCAACATAAAGGTGATACAGGCCGGTTACGACTACGGACACAACACACATTCTTCCGCAACAAACGTGTATCGCATCGAGTCAAAGGTGAAGACACCTGGCAGATACATGGACATCACGGGCAACAAGGCCACTGCCTACGGCTTCATAGCAGCCGCGGAGAAGGCTGGACTGAAACTGTATCTCGGCTCATACCCCATCACACCGGCAACGGACGTGCTGCATGAACTGTCAAAACACAAGTCACTCGGCGTGACAACAGTGCAGTGTGAGGACGAGATAGCAGGCTGCGCATCCTCGGTAGGTGCCGCTTTCGCCGGCGCACTGGCTGTCACCTCCACCTCCGGACCGGGCATCTGCCTGAAGTCTGAGGCCATGAACCTCGCCGTGATAATGGAACTTCCGCTCGTGGTTCTCGACGTACAACGCGGCGGTCCTGCCACAGGTCTGCCCACAAAGTCCGAACAAACGGACCTGTTGCAGGTGCTTTTCGGCCGTAACGGCGAGTCACCAATGCCGGTACTTGCCGCAACAAGCCCCACGGACTGCTTCGATGCAGCCTATCAGGCATCAAAGATAGCATTGGAACACATGACCCCCGTGGTGCTGCTGACAGACGCTTACGTGGCTAACGGCTCCGGCGCGTTCCGCCTGCCGGACATAAACAAACTGGATTCCATCAATCCTCCATACGTGCCGGAGGAACTTAAAGGCAGTTGGACGCCGTATATGCGCAAGGAAAACGGCACTCGTTACTGGGCAATTCCCGGCAGAGAGGGCTTTGAACACATACTTGGCGGACTGGAAAAGGATGACAAGACCGGCGCAATCTCAACCGCTCCGGAGAATCATGACCTTATGACACGCAAGCGTCAGGCTAAGATTGACAACATAGAAGTACCCGATCTTGAGGTAATCGGTGACGTTGACGACGCTGACCTGCTCATAGTAGGCTTCGGCGGTACTTATGGTCACCTCCGCGCCGCCATGGAAGAGATGCGCGCACAGGGCAAGAAGGTGGCACAGGCACACTTCAAGTTCATCAATCCTCTGCCCAAAAACACCGCGGAAGTGTTGAGGAAATACCCGAAAGTGGTCGTTGCCGAGCAGAACATGGGGCAGCTTGCAGCCTTCCTCCGCATGAAGGTTGACGGATTCGTGCCTGCACAATTCAACCAGGTCAAGGGCCAACCGTTCGTGGTAAACGAACTTGTGGCGGCATTCACATCAATACTTAACAAGTAAAGAAAGGAAAAAAACAACTATGGAATTTCAGGCTTCAGATTATAAAAAAGGTCAACCACGCTGGTGTCCGGGATGTGGTGACCACTTCTTCCTCGCTTCATTACACAAGGCTATGGCCGAGATTGGCGTAGCACCATGGAACAATGCCGTCATCTCCGGCATCGGTTGCTCCAGCCGTCTGCCGCACTATATGGCCACATACGGTATGAACACCATACACGGACGTGCCGCTGCCATCGCCACTGGCGCGAAAGTGACCAACCCGGAACTAACAGTCTGGCAGATAAGTGGTGACGGTGACGGACTGGCCATCGGCGGTAACCACTTCATCCACGCCAACCGACGCAACATTAACCTCAACATGATTCTGCTGAACAACCGCATCTACGGTCTGACGAAGGGTCAGTACTCCCCTACTTCACCGCGCGGCTTCGTCAGCAAGTCATCGCCTTACGGCACGGTGGAGGACCCCTTCCACCCGGCGGAACTGTGCTTCGGCGCACGGGGGCACTTCTTTGCACGCACCGTGGCCACCGACGGACCTCACACAGTGGAGGTGCTGAAGGCGGCAAACGCACACAAGGGCGCAAGCGTGGTGGAGGTATTGCAGAACTGCGTGATATTCAACAACGGCTGCCATGATGCTGTGTATAACAAGGCGGGACGCGCAGAGAACGCCATTTACGTAGAACACGGCAAGCCACTGATATTCGGCAAGGACCGCGAATACGGTCTCGTGCAGGAGGGTTTCGGCCTGAAAGTGGTGAAAATAGGTGAGAACGGCATAACGGAGAAGGACATTCTCGTGCACGACGCACACTGCCTTGACAACACCCTGCAACTGAAACTTGCCCTGATGGGCAACGGTGACGGCTTCCCGGTGGCTCTCGGAGTAATCCGCGACGTGGAGGCTCCGACATACGATGATGCCGTTACGGCGCAGATAGAGGAGGTAAAGGCGGCGAAGAAGTACCATAACTTCGCGGAACTGCTGGAAACCAACGACATCTGGGAGGTGAAATAACACCAAGGAAAACTAACAAACGGCAACCCGTCACTAACGGGTTTGAACATAAGGAGGATATGCCAGAGGCGGAAATAGCCCAAAGCATATCCTCCTTCTTTATGTGCGAAAGAAATGAATGACACTTCCTTCCCCCGCGACCAGCGCCTCTTTTTCCCCCGCGACCATTTTCTCTCTCCCGCAATCAGCACCTCTTTACACCGTAATAAGCACCTCCCTGCACCGTAATCAGCACCTCCCTGCACCGTAATCAGCACCTGTTCACAGAGGATACAGCAACAGGCAAAACGGCTCTTAGCAGCAAGAAATACCGTAACGAGCAGAAAAATAGGACAAAAATGTAAGGTTTTAATCACTTTTATAGGAAAGATTGCAGGAATACGGAATAGTTTTTGTATCTTTGCAGCAACATTATCAATATGCGAAGAAAATGATAAAGAATCTGCACAAGACGGCTATCATAGCCGGAGAACGCGAGGTGAGTTTCAGCGAGATGCTGGGGCGCATCAACCTTTTCGCGCAACACACCCCGAAGGAGAGGGGCAGCAAGACCGTTATACTCAGCGAGAACAGGGAGGGATGGATTTACGCCTTCTTCTCAATATGGCAGAACCAGGGCATAGCAGTGCCTGTTGACGCCTCTTCAACGGTGTCTGACGTGGCATACATACTGCGTGACTGCACGCCGGCATGCATCTGGACCTCGCGCGAGAAGGCCGACACGGCACGCCAGGCGGTGCGGGAGGCGGGCATAGAGATAAAGATACTGCTGATAGACGACCTGGAACTGGCTCCGGCAAAGGACGAGGAGGAGTGGTGCGGCACAGACAACACGAAGGAGATGGGCGACGAGTGCGCCATGATAATATACACCTCCGGCACCACAGGGTCGCCAAAAGGCGTGATGCTCTCATACAACAACCTGATGGCAAACATACGCAGCGTGGCGGAGGTGGTGCCTATCTTCACCGAGGACAGGCGCGTGATGATACTCCTGCCGCTGCACCACGTGCTGCCACTGATGGGCACCGTGATAGGCCCCATGGTCTGCGGAGGAGGCGTGGCGATATGCCCCTCAATGTCAGGGCCCGACATAATGGACACGCTGTGCCGCGGAAAGGTGGCCATCTTCATAGGAGTGCCACGCCTGTGGCAGACACTGTACGCGGGGATAAAGAAGAAGATAGACGCCAGCATGGTGACACGGGCACTGTTCAACGTATGCCGCGCCATAGGCAGCCGCAGGCTCTCACGCTTCGTGTTCCAGTCGATACACAAGAAGATGGGCGGACACATAGACTATTTCGTAAGCGGTGGCGCGGCACTTGACGCCGAGATAGGGCGCGGCCTGCGCACCCTGGGACTGGACGTGCTGGAGGGTTACGGCATGACGGAGACGGCACCGATAATCTCTTTCACCCGTCCTGACGACATAATACCGGGCTGTGTGGGTCTGCCCATGCCCTCCGTGGAGTGCAAGATAGTAAACGGCGAACTGTGCGCAAAAGGTCCTAACGTGATGATGGGCTACTACAACCGGCCTGAGGAGACGGCAGACGTGATAGACAAAGACGGTTTCCTGCACACGGGAGACCTCGCCCGCTTTGACGAAAAAGGACGCATCTACATAACAGGACGCTCAAAGGAAATCATAGTCCTGTCCAACGGAAAGAACGTGCAGCCCTGCGAGATAGAGTACAAGATAGAGAAATACGACGACAAAGTGAAGGAAGCGGCGGTGGTGCAGCATGGGGACATGTTGCGATGCATCATCGTTCCGCAGGAGGAATGGGCGCGAAGCCTGTCTGACAAGGAGGTGGAAGAGGCACTGAAGCGCGAGGTGGTGGAACCGTACAACCTCACCGTGAGCAACTACAAGAAACTGATGAGCATCTTCGTATATCGCGGTGACCTGCCGAGAACCAAGCTGGACAAACTGCAAAGGTTCAAACTCAAGGAACTCTGCGAGGGCAAACGTGAGGCAGACAACACCGGGAAGACTGGGCAGGACACAGAGGTGCTGACGGAGGAGTTTGCCATTCTGAAGACGTACATAGAGGAAGAGAAGAATGTTCAGGTAAGGCCGGAGCACCACTTGGAGACAGACCTGGCGTTTGACTCACTGGACATGGTGGGATTGCAGGGCTTCATAGAACAGACGTTCGGCATAACCATCAACGCCGACGCAATGTCCTCGTTCCGCAACGTGCAGGAGATAGCCGACCGCATAGCGGTATCGCACACGCGGAAAGAGGTGGAACACGTGGACGGCAACAGGCTGCTGAGCGAGAGCACAGAACATCTGGAACTGCCGGTGGCAGGCTTGTCACACCGCTTCTGCGCGCGGGCGTTCAAGGCATTGTTCACCACATACAACCGCATGAGCATACGCGGAACGGAGAATATACCATCGGACGGGCAGTTCATACTGGCTGCCAACCACCAAAGTTACATGGACGGGGCGATAGTGATGGCAGGAGTGCCGTGGAAAGTAATAAACAACTGCTTCTTCTATGCCACGGAAGACCACGTGAACAACGCCATGCTGCGCACACTTGCACGGCGGCACAACATCATACTGATGGAACGCCGCAACCTGAAAAACTCCATACTGAAAATGGCGGAGGCGCTGAAAATGGGCAAGAACATAGTGATTTTCCCCGAAGGCACACGCTCACGCAACGGCAGTATGGGCAACTTCAAAAAGACCTTCGCCATCCTGAGCAAGGAACTGGGCGTTCCCGTGCTGCCTGTCTGCATCAAAGGGGCGTATGACGCGCTGCCACGCGGCACGCACTTCTATAAACCCGCGAAGATAACCCTTGAATATCTGCCGCTGATGACACCGTCAGAGAACGAGGACTACGCACAGTTCGCCGAGAGGGTGAAGGCAAAGATAGAGGAGAGGGTGGGATGAAAAGCATTACAAAGACATAAAAAACTGGGTACGCCAGGTTGAAGTGAACCCCGGAAGTCAGACAGATGACTTTCGGGGTTTACTATGCTCAAAAGAAAGAAACATGATGTTAAGGCGGTTGCCACAGTCTGACAACAGAGCGAGACTGTAGCCCCAAACAGTTGTAGGGACGCACCTTGGTGCGTCCGAGACGCTTGGTTTCCAGATATTTACAACTATCTCCC
>CALYTD010000078.1 GCA_945486445.1 uncultured Prevotellaceae bacterium | reverse complement strand
GTTTGTCTGCCCGTCCTTGAAGGTGGCGTTGATGTCTGTCAGCACGTCTCTGCCGTCAAATGACTTATAAAGGTTCTTTACTTCTATCATGAGAGCAACTGCGTTAGGAACACGTCCGTGAATAGAATGATGATACTGCTGTTCACTACTGCCGCCGTGCTGGCCTTTCCTACCTCCACGGAACCGCCCTCAACGCTGTAGCCGCAGTATGAGGAGACACTGGCAATGATGAAGGCGAAGACAACACTCTTGATGATTGACATCCAAACAAACCACGGATTGAAAGAGTGTTGCAGGCCGATGGTAAGGTCGTCAGGAGATAGTATGTGGCCTATGTATGCCGTGGCGTATGCGCCTATGATGCCCGTAAGGTCAGAAAAGACTACAAGGAACGGCATTAGCGTCATGAGGCCGAGCACCTTCGGGGCTATAAGGTAGTTGGCAGAGTTGACACCCATGATGTCAAGAGCGTCTATCTGCTGCGTGACACGCATGGTACCCAACTCTGAGGCGATGTTGCTGCCCACCTTGCCCGCAAGGATAAGACACATGATAGACGAGGAGAACTCCAGCAACATTATCTCACGCGTGGTGTAACCAGACACCCAGCGCGGCATCCACGGCGACTGTATGTTGAGTTTTATCTGTATGCAGATGACGGCACCGATAAAGAATGAGATCAGCAACACTATGCCTATGGAATCCACGCCGAGCTGAGACATCTCCTTGACGTACTGCTTTAGGAACATACGCCAGCGGTCAGGCACGGCTATGCTGCGTCCCATGAGGGTGAGATAGGAGCCGAAGGTGTGCAGTTGTTTGAACGGGAACATTTCTGTGTGTTATGAGTTATGAGCGATAAATAGCATCTGCAAAAGTACTAATTAATTCTGATACAGCCAAGAACCACCCTCCCGCCAATGGTTAAATTGATTTAATATGAGAATAAAATGAATGTCACAGCACGACTATCTCAAAAAAAAATCGTAACTTTGCAGACAATAAATTAAAAAAAACAGTATTTTTATGGCATCATTTCTTACAGACAAGGTAGTAATGGAAGGTATCACATTCGATGACGTGCTGCTCATTCCAGCATATTCGGCAGTCCTTCCACGTGAGGTATCACTTGATACCAAATTCTCCCGTAACATTGACCTGAAGATTCCATTCGTAACAGCCGCCATGGATACAGTCACCGAGGCTCCCATGGCTATTGCCATAGCCCGTGAGGGAGGCATAGGCGTGATACACAAGAATATGTCCATAGAGGAACAAGCCCGTCAGGTAGCGATAGTAAAACGCGCCGAGAACGGCATGATATATGACCCTATCACCATAAAGCGCGGCAAGACCGTAAAGGACGCTCTCGACATAATGCAGGAGTATCACATAGGTGGTATCCCAGTAGTAGATGACGATAACAGGCTCGTTGGCATAGTGACAAACCGTGACCTGCGCTTCCAGACCGACGGAGGACGCCTCATTGATGACATAATGACAAGCGAGAACCTGATAGTGACACACCAGCAGACAAATCTGGAAAACGCAAGTAGCATACTGCTGAAGCACAAGATAGAGAAACTCCCGGTGGTGGACAGCGACAATCACCTGCTCGGACTGATAACATATAAGGACATCACCAAGGCCAAGGACAAACCAATGGCCTGCAAGGACGCAAAAGGCCGTCTGCGCGTAGCAGCCGGCGTCGGCGTGACGGCAGACACATTCCAGCGCATGGAAGCACTCGTGAAAGCAGGAGTGGATGCTATCATCATTGACACCGCGCACGGACACTCAAAAGGAGTGATAGACAAAGTGCGTGAAGCCAAGGCAGCCTTCCCGGAAGTAGATGTCGTCGTAGGCAATATCGCTACCGGAGAAGCAGCAAAAGCACTCGTAGAAGCAGGCGCAGACGCAGTGAAAGTGGGCATAGGACCAGGCTCTATCTGCACCACCCGCGTAGTAGCCGGCGTTGGTGTTCCACAACTCTCAGCGGTATATGACGTTGCGTGTGCGCTGGAAGGCACTGGAGTGCCACTCATTGCAGACGGAGGACTGCGCTATTCAGGCGATGTGGTGAAGGCACTCGCGGCAGGAGGATGCTGCGTAATGATAGGCTCACTCGTGGCAGGAACAGAAGAAGCACCAGGAGAGACAATACTCTTCAACGGACGTAAGTTCAAGTCATACCGTGGCATGGGCTCACTGGAGGCCATGGAGAACGGTTCTAAGGACCGTTATTTCCAAAGCGGAGTGGCTGATACGAAGAAACTTGTGCCAGAAGGAATAGCAGGTCGCGTACCATACAAAGGCACCGTGCAGGAAGTAGTGTACCAACTCGTTGGCGGTCTGCGCTCAGGCATGGGATACTGTGGAGCAAAAGACATAGCAGCATTACACGAAGCAAAGTTCACACGCATCACAAACGCCGGAATGTTGGAAAGTCATCCACACGAGGTTATAATCACAAGTGAAGCACCTAACTACAGCAGACCGCAGTAAATAACAGGTTTTTGGTTGTTTAGTCGTTTGGTTGTTTAGTTGATAGTGGTAAGCAGTCAACTCGCAACAACCAAATAACCAAACAACTAAACCACCAAACAACTAAATAACCAACCAACGATGAACAAGAAAACGCTTCTGGCTTCCGCCATGGTCATGCTGTGTATGGCAATACCAGCACTATCAATGGAAGACGAGGATCCCGTCATAATGACGATAAACGGAAAGCCAATACCGCGCTCAGAGTTTGAATACTCTTACAACAAGAATAACGGAGAAGACGTGATAGACCACAAGACAGTGGAGGAATACGTAGAACTCTTCGTGAAATACAAACGTAAAGTAGAGGCAGCCCTTGACGCACAGTACGACACTCTGACCAGTTACAGAAAAGAATTCCGTCAGTATAGAGACCAGCAAGTGGCCCCGACACTCATCAATGACAACGATGTAGAGGCAGAAGCACAGAAGATATACAAGGCCACCAAGGAAAGAATAGGGCCTGACGGACTTGTCAATCCCCAGCATATACTAATACGTGTAGGGCAGAACGATACCGAAGAAGCAAGGAAAACAGCAGAACAAAGAGCAGACTCCATATACAATGCCATCGTGGCAGGAGCCAACTTCGACAACCTTGCCATATCACTAAGCCAAGACCCAGGAAGCGCAAGGCGTGGAGGAGACATCGGATGGATACAGCACGGACAAACACTACCAAAGTTTGACGAGGTGACATTCGCGCTGAAAGACGGCGAAGTGTCAAAGCCAGTACTCACAGAAGTAGGCTATCACATAATAAAAGTAAAGGGACGCAAGCAACTTGAACCGTATGACTCGTTGCGGGCGGACATACATAACTTTATTGAAAAGCGCGGAATACGAGAGGCATTGGCAAAGAACAGATTGAAAGCCATTGCCGAAAGCAAAGGGATAACCGAGGAACAAGTCATGGATAACCGTGCAGACTCTATCTCATCAATAGACGCAGACATGAAGTATCTCATACAAGAGTATCACGACGGACTGCTACTCTTTGAGATAAGCAACCGTGAAGTGTGGGAGAAAGCAGCGAAAGATGAGGCCGGGCTGGAGAAGTTCTTTAAGAAAAACCGCAAGAAATATGCGTGGGACGAGCCTCGCTTCAAAGGTATCGCCTATCATACACGGGATGCTGGAGACGTGGAAGCGGTGAAGAAAAGCGTGAAAGGCAAAGACTTCGCCGACTGGGCGCAGATACTTCGCACCACATTCAACAACGACTCCGTACTAAAAATACGCGTGGAGAAAGGCATATTCAAGAAAGGTGACAACGGCCTCGTGGACAGAAACGAGTTCGGAGTGGCTGATGCCAAGGTGAAAGAGGTAAAAGATTTCCCCAACACCGCAACCTACGGAAAGATAATAAAGGCGCCAGAAACCTATTCAGACGTAAAGGCTCTCGTCGTTGCCGACTATCAGGAGGCAAAGGAACAGGAGTGGGTAAAAACATTGGAAAGCAGATATCCCGTAGTAATCAATTACGAAGTGCTGAGGACAGTGAAGCCGAAAGAAAAGTAAAAACCAGCGCATAAGCCAATAATCATACGATATTACATCCCTAACATACTACCTATGACATTGAAAATAAATAAGTTGCTATGTGGCGCAGTGGCCTTGGCACTCATCACTATGACCGCCACGTCATCACGAGCAATGCTTCCTGACGGTGGCAACATGCAGCAGGTGGCAGAGGATTCGGCCACTGTGGCGAAGGACAGCATAAGTGATGGTATAGCCAACCCTAACTACATCGACGAGGTAGTGTGGGTTGTTGGCGATGAGGCGATACTCCTCTCTGACATCGAAATGCTGCGATTGCAGGCAGAACAGGAAGGCGTGACATGGGAGGGAAACCCCGATTGCCGTATTCCAGAGCAGATAGCAGTGCAGAAACTCTTTCTTAATCAAGCAGCATTAGACAGCATCGAGGTGACGGAATCAGAGATAGCACAAGGCGTAGAACAGCAGATTAACGGCTGGATACAAATGATTGGCTCGCGGGAGAAGCTGGAAGAATATCGCAAGATGAGCATCACGCAGATAAGGGAAAGCCTGCATGACGACTTCAAGAACCGCGAGTTGACACAGAGAATGAGGCAAAAACTGATGGAAGACGTGAAGGTTACGCCGGCAGAGGTACGTGAATACTTCAGAAAGATGCCCGAAGACAGCATTCCTTTCGTGCCAACAACGGTGGAAGTGCAGATTATCACCAACCACCCCCGTATTCCTATCGAGGAGACTAACAAGATAAAAGACGAGTTAAGAGATTACACCAACCGTGTACATGCAGGCACAACATCGTTTGCAACGCTTGCAAGACTGTACTCCGAGGACGAGGTCTCAGCGCGACAAGGTGGAGAACTGGGCTTCATAGGGCGCGGAAACCTTGACCCGGCGTTTGCACAAGTGGCGTTCAACCTTAGTGATCCCAAGAGGGTATCAAAGATAGTAGAATCAGAATTCGGCTATCATATCATACAACTGATAGACAAACGCGGTGACAAAATCAACTGCCGCCATATTCTGAGAAGGCCCCGCGTACCGCAGTCAGCCATTGATGAGGCAATACTTAGAATGGACTCCATTGGTGATGACTTGCGAAAGAATGTGTTTACATTCGAGGATGGAGCCACATTCATATCCGATGACAAGGACACAAGGAACAACCGCGGACTTATGGCGAACGTCACTGAGGACGGAATGAGCCGCACCTCACGCTTCGAGATGAAGGATTTGCCTACGGAAGTGGCGCGCATCGTAGATACATTGCAGGTGGGTCAAGTCTCAAAAGCCTTCACTATGGTGAACAAACGAGGCAAGACCGTATGCGCCATAATAAAGCTTAAGAGTCGCACCGAGGGCCACAAGGCGAAGATAACGGAGGACTTTCAGGTCATGAGCAATGTTGTTCTGGAGAAAATGCGTGAGAAAAAAGTCAGAGACTGGATACAGAACAAGATAAAGAACACCTACGTCAGGATTGACGACAGGTTCAAGGGCTGCGACTTCGAGTACGAGGGGTGGTTCAGATAACGACGGAAAAATTGCAATAAAATAACGTGAACATAAGGCGTATTCATACACAATACAACAGGCACAGAATCATTACAATAATGGTTCTGTGCCTTTTTGCCTTCACGGCAGTTCTCTCTGGTCGTCCGAAGGGAAAGCGCGCAGCCACGGCAAGGAAAGAGAAAAAGGCTGATACAAAGGTCTATCTCCAGCACGCAGACACCCTTTCTTACGACATTTACAGTTCCACGCCCGACGCACAGTTCCTGCGTGGCAACGTGAAGTTCCTGCACAAAGGGATGTATCTCACCTGCGACAGCGCATATTTCTATGAAAGTACCAACTCTTTCCGTGCCTTCGGACACGTGAAGATGTGGCAGGGTGACACACTGACACTCACCAGCGACAAGGGGTATTATGACGGAAATGCCGAGATAGCACACGCATGGGAGAACGTGATACTGACACATCGCAAGTCAAAACTATACTGTGACACGCTTGACTACGACCGCATCTATGCCTTTGCCGATGCCTATGGCTCAGCAGGCATAAAGC
>CALYTD010000077.1 GCA_945486445.1 uncultured Prevotellaceae bacterium | reverse complement strand
GGTTTTGTCTTTTGGCAGTGAGTGGGGGTTGCTTGTAAATTCTGACCTCAGCACGTCCGTGTTCCTGGCGCCTGCTATATGCCCTTCTGCATACTCGTCTGCGGTTCGTACGTCAAGGCGTATGGCGCTGGTGTCAGCTATGGCTTGTTCAAATTCTTCCACTCCTACGCTCTTGAATCCTTCTGCTTTGGCCGTGCAACCTATTATGCTGCAAAGCAACGTTATTAGTCCCATGATGATTAACTTTAGTATCATTGTCTGTTAATGCTTATATTCAACACTTTATACTTGTTACGTGTAAGTATTACAAAAGCGGCAAGTCCCATGACGTGTACTGCCGCCATGACCCAGAATGTGGCGTCATATCCGAGGTATTCCGCTATGATTCCTCCGAGGAGTATGCCCATTCCTATGCCCAAGTCCCATGAGGTAAGGAGGGTACTGTTGGCTGTGCCTCGCTCGTTGTTGTGCGCTATGTTTATTATCATGTTCTGGAACGCTGGCCATATATGTCCATTGCCGAGGCCTATTAGTATGGCAGAGAGGTAATACCCTGTTATTGTTGGGCATGCAATGAAGATGATGTATCCTGCTGTTGAGAGTAATACTCCTGACATGGCGTTGTGTATCAGTCTGCCACGCCTCAGTGATTTGTTGCCTTGCAGGCGTGAAACGATTAGTCCCGCGGACAGGAGCAGGAAGTAAGTGCCTGTACTACTGGTTACGCCGAGGTGTTCCTTACCGTAGATGGCGAGGTAATTGCTCAGCACACCCCAACAGAATCCGAAGAGACAAGTGTTGACAGCAAGGAACCAACCTCTTGCGAGGAAGAACCTGTCAAGTGACAGTGTGTGCTTCACTGGCATCACCTGCCGCTCGCGTGGCTTCACCGCCGTGATGTTCATAAAGCCTATTCCCGCCGCTATGAAGGCTGTCCAGAAGAGCACGTCGAAGTTATGGGAGTAGCGATAGATGAATATTCCTACGGTAGGGGCAATGGCTGACGCGAGGTTATTGCTTAGTCCGTAGAACCCTATACCCTCATTCCTACGGCTGGGGGGCAGCACGTCTATCGCCATTGTGCTGTTGGCAACGGTAGAAGCGCCAAAGGGACCACCGTGTAATGTGCGGAATATGGCGAACATTACAAGGCTTCCAGCCACAAGGTAACCGCCGAAGATGATGAAATAGATGAACAGACAGACCATTAACACTCGTTTACGGGGGAAACTGTCAACAAGGAATCCGCTGAAAGGGCGCATTATCAGCGCTACGAGTGTGTAACCACTGAGCACCAGTCCGATGGTGTCCTTGGAGGAGTTGAACGTCTCGCTGAGATATAGGGGTAGCAAGGGCGTAAGCAGATAAAAGGAGAAGAACAGGGCAAAGTTGGTTAGCATCACCCTGTTATAGTCCACATTCCATAGTCTGTCTTTATTCACCATCGTCTGATGTGTTTAAGGTCTGCTCTGCATTACGTAAACTGCATCACGTAATGAGGTGCTGATTACATTGTAATCAAGTGTTGATTACGTTGTGAAAAGGTACTGATTACTGGGCAATCAGGTGCTGATTACATCTGCCATAACCTGTTACCGCTATACTTACACATGCAGGCAGGCAGGCAAGATGCCACTGTAATCGTGCCACGTGTCTGTCTGTGCCTACCTTGCTTCAAGCAACACAACGTTCTCTACGTGTGGGGTATGCGGGAACATATCAACTGGTTGCACCGCCATCACCTTGTAAGAGGCGTCCAACAACTGCAAGTCACGTGCTTGTGTAGCGGGGTTACAACTAACATACACTATGCGCTGCGGGTGGGCATTGAGTATCACCCCTATCACGTCAGCATGCATTCCGGCACGTGGTGGGTCGGTAATGATGATATCCGGCCGCCCGTGGGCGGCGATGAAATCATCTGTCAATATATCCTTCATGTCTCCCGAATAGAAGTCGGTGTTAGTGATACCGTTGATTTGCGAATTAATTTTCGCGTCTTCTATGGCCTCAGGAACATACTCTATGCCTATTACCCTGTCGGCCTTGCGCGCCACAAAGTTGGCAATGGTACCTGTACCGGTATATAAATCATACACAAGGGGGCGTTCGCTGGCTGTATCATACAGCCCCGCCAACGGTGTACCGAAGGCGAAATCCCTCACAACACCATACAGATGACAGGCCTGCTCGGTATTGGTCTGATAGAAAGACTTTGGTCCTACCTTGAACTTCAAGTCCTCCATGAGCAGGAATATGTGGTCGTTTCCCCTGAACACGTGTATCTCCTGGTCGCCAATAGTGTCGTTACATTTTTGATTGTCAAGATACATCAGTGACGTTATCTGCGGGAACTTGTCTGCCACAAATCCGAGCAGGGCCATTGTCTGACTTTTACTCTTAGCCAAAGCCTCAGGCGTGGAGTGGTCATAGTGCATCTGAAGAATCACCATCCATTCGCCACTGTTACTACACCTTATTATAATGTCACGCAACAGACCTGTCTGCTGACGCAGGTCGAAAAAAGAAAGGGAATGGGCAAGGGCATAGTCACGTATGGAATTGCGTATATCATTGTGCAAATCGTCCATAAGCCAGCACTTCTCTATCGGGAGAATTTTGTCAAATGCACCTGTTACATGGAAGCCAATGGCAGGGCCAAAGGGCACGTTGGCCTCCATTTGCTGCCTCGTCAGCCACTGTTTGTTACAACAACCAAAATCCAGTTTGTTGCGGTATTCCATCGCCTTGACCGAACCTTTTATCGGCAAGAACTCCGGTAACTCTATCTTTCCAATACGGCTCAACTGGTCATGCACCTGTTTCTGCTTAAAGGCGAGTTGCTCCTCGTATGGCAAATTCTGCCACTTACAACCGCCACATACACCGAAATGCTCACACATCGGCGTTGCACGCCGCTCACTGTACTTCACAAAACGCACCACCTCGGCCTCTGCATAAGAGTGTTTCTTGCGCCGTATCTGCAGGTCAACCACGTCCCCCGGAACACAAAACGGGACAAAGACCACGAGATCATCAATGCGAACAAGGCTCTTACCCTCTGCCGCCACATCGGTAATCGTAATATTCTCTAATATAGGAAAAGGTTTCTTCTTACGTGACATAATATATATATAAAGGTAGGGAACGCACCCTACCAACTTCATAAAAAACGAATTTGGTACAAAGTTAGCAAATAATATCGAGAACAAGAAACTTTTTTACAAAAAAAGCAACATTACATTGAGAAACAGAAAAAAACACCCTTTTCATTTTGTAATAACCAACATTTGAATTATCTTTGCATAATCAAAACATTTCAAACATCATCTAATACATTTAACGCGAACCTAAACAATGTCAAAGAAAAGAGTTTACACCTTCGGAAACGGACAAGCCGAGGGTAACGCGTCAATGCGCGAGGAACTGGGTGGCAAGGGTGCAAACCTTGCAGAAATGAATCTTATCGGCGTACCCGTACCTCCGGGTTTCACCATCACTACTGATACCTGTAACGAATACTACGAAGTAGGACAGGACAAGATAGTAGAACTGCTGCAAGAAGAAGTAAATGCCGCCGTAGCACACGTAGAAAACCTCATGGGCTGCAAGTTCGGAGACACCAGCAACCCACTGCTTGTGTCAGTACGCTCAGGTGCCCGTGCCTCAATGCCCGGCATGATGGACACCATTCTCAACCTTGGTCTCAACGATGAAGTTGCCGCCGGCATGGCAAAGAAAACCGGTAACCCACACTTCGTATATGACTCATACCGTCGCTTCGTACAAATGTATGGCGACGTGGTACTCGGCATGAAGCCAGTCAATAAGGAAGACATAGACCCATTCGAGAAGATAATAGAAGAAGTAAAGAAAGAACAAGGCGTAGAACTTGACAAAGACCTCTCAGTAGAGTCACTGCAAAAACTCGTAGCACTATTCAAGAACGCCATAAAAGAACAGACAGGCTCAGACTTCCCCAATGACCCGATAGAGCAAATGTGGGGAGCTATATGCGCTGTATTCCGCAGCTGGATGAACGAGCGCGCCATACTCTACCGCAAAATGGAAGGAATACCAGACGAATGGGGTACCGCAGTATCTGTAATGGCAATGGTATTCGGAAACATGGGCGACACATCAGCAACAGGAGTATGCTTCTCACGTGACGCAGGCAACGGAGAAAACATATTCAATGGAGAATACCTAGTCAACGCACAAGGAGAAGACGTAGTAGCAGGCATACGCACACCACAGCAGATTACCAAGATAGGCTCACAGAGATGGGCAGAACGCGCAGGAATATCAGAAGAAGAACGCGTAAAGAACTATCCGTCAATGGAAGAGGCTATGCCAGAAATATATAAGCAACTCGACCAAATACAGGCAAACCTCGAGAACCACTATCGCGACATGCAGGACATGGAATTCACCGTGCAGGAGGGCAAACTGTGGTTCCTGCAAACAAGAAACGGAAAACGCACAGGTACAGCAATGGTAAAAATAGCAATGGACCTGATGCACGAAGGACTAATAGACGAGAAAACAGCCATACAACGCTGCGAGCCACAGAAGCTCGACGAACTGCTACACCCAGTATTCGACAAACTGGCCCTGACCAAAGCAAAAGTAATAACACAAGGTCTCCCAGCCTCACCAGGAGCAGCCTGCGGACAAATAGTATTCCATGCCGATGACGCACAAGCATGGCACGCTGACGGACACAAGGTAATAATGGTACGCATAGAAACATCACCAGAAGACCTCGCAGGCATGGCAAGTGCAGAAGGAATACTGACAGCACGAGGCGGAATGACATCACACGCAGCAGTCGTAGCACGCGGTATGGGTAAGTGTTGCGTATCAGGAGCAGGAGCCATAAATGTGGACTACAAAACAAAAACAGTAGAAATAGACGGAGTAACATACAAAGAAGGAGACTATATCTCACTCAACGGCACCACAGGACAAGTATATGCAGGCGAAGTACCAACCAAAGCAGCAGAACTAAGCGGAGACTTCAAAGAACTAATGGACCTCTGCGATAAATACACAAAACTACAAGTTCGCACTAACGCCGATACACCACACGACGCAGAAGTAGCACGCTCATTCGGAGCAAAAGGCATAGGTCTGACACGAACAGAACACATGTTCTTTGACGATCAAAAGATAGTAGCAATGCGTGAGATGATACTCGCCGACACAGTAGAAGGACGCGAAAAAGCACTCGCAAAACTATTGCCATACCAGAAAGCAGACTTCTACGGAATACTAAAAGCAATGGACGGCCTGCCAGTAAACATACGCCTGCTTGACCCACCACTACACGAGTTCGTACCACACGACATCGCAGGACAAGAGAAAATGGCAACAGAGATGGGAGTAAGCGTAGAAGAAATACAAAAGCGCGTAAACTCACTCGCAGAAAACAACCCAATGCTCGGACATCGTGGCTGCCGACTCGGAATAACATTCCCAGAAATCACAGCCATGCAGACACGCGCAATCCTCAGTGCCGCCTGCCAGTTGAAAAAAGAAGGATATGACCCACATCCAGAAATAATGGTACCACTGATTGGTATCCTCTACGAGTTGAAACAACAGAAGGAAATCATCAAGAAAGTAGCAGAAGAAGTATTTGCAGAAGAAGGCGTAGAGATAGAATTCGAAATAGGCACCATGATAGAAATACCACGTGCAGCCCTCACCGCTGACAAGATTGCAACAGAGGCAGAATACTTCTCCTTCGGAACAAATGACCTCACACAGATGACTTTCGGCTACTCACGTGACGACATTGCCAGCTTCCTCCCCGCATATCTTGAAAAGAAGATTCTAAAGGTTGACCCATTCCAAGTACTTGACCAAAACGGAGTAGGACAACTAATCAAGATGGCAGTAGAGAAAGGTCGTGCAGTACGTCCAGGAATGCGTACCGGTATCTGTGGCGAACACGGCGGAGAGCCCAGCAGCGTAAAGTTCTGTGCAAAGGTAGGCATGAACTACGCTTCCTGCTCACCATTCCGTGTACCAATAGCACGTCTTGCAGCCGCGCAGGCTGCGGTCGAAGAATAATCGAAACGTGCTGAAAATTAGCTATATAAAGGGCAAGTATCTG
>CALYTD010000076.1 GCA_945486445.1 uncultured Prevotellaceae bacterium | reverse complement strand
CCTGTGCCCCGTGCAGTTTTCCCTCGCCAAGATGGTGAGGATAAACAAGACATTCTTCAAGCAACTGTATGGCGCAGTCATACTCCTGACTGTCCATAGCCTGCCTGGCAAGTTCTACACGGCAGAGCTGATATTGCCCGCTAACCTTGCCTTCACCGCCCTCCCAAGGGTGGAACTGATGTGCGTCGAGTTTCTTCATTGCCTCATCATAGCGTCCTGTCATATTAAGAAGAGTTATTTCCTCTAATAACAAATCATCACGCTGTGCAATTAGTTCCGGATATTGCTGCAAATTGTCCAACCTCTTTCCATGATTATAACATAGACGTTTATACAATTGGTCCAGTTCCATTAGTATGCGGCCATCTGTTCTGTCAAGAGAGAAGGCCCGCTCCATATTCAGTACTGCCTGCTTTGGATTGTGTTCCTTGTTAAATTCGTAAAGAGCAATGTTGCGCCAAACGGTAGGGAACGTGGCATCAAGGTCCGAAGAAAGGAGCCAGTGTTGGTAAGCCACATCATACTGTCTTGCACCATAGTAAAGAGTGCCAAGCAGATAGTGGGCCTTAGCGTCGCCCTCACTCTTTTCTATTGCATCATTTAGTGCGATGACAGCCTCCAATCTGTTAGGGAAACAGTAACTTATATCTGCCTTTGATGCCATATCCAATCTGCCCATATAATAATATGTCATGGCAGTTGCGGCCCCCTGCTCTATTGCAAGTTGCCAAACACCGATGGCAGTGTCACGCTGACCACAAGCCAAATAGTCAAGACCAAGTTCATCATAATTATTGAATTGCTGGTGCATAACATCAACAAGTTCGTCTAACAAAGACTTATCACCCGTAAGAAGATACTCTTCATAACGGCATACAAAGTTAAAGAGGTCAAGTTCCTTACTCTCACAACAAACCTTCAAGGCCTCCTCCTTGCGTCCAAGCAGACGTAAAACGGTGACTTTAAGCGCAAGAGCCTTATGGTTTCGAGTATTGCAGGCAAGGCTATTATCTATCTCTTCAAGGGCGTCAACGTATCTACCCTTCATAGTAGAGATGCTTGCCGCCTGATATAAAGCAGCGGAACGCCATCCGTAACTCCACGCAGCCTTCCAGAACCAGTCATACGCCTCATCGTATTTACCAAGATACCTAAGGCAAAGAGCAAGATTATATAGTGGCTCACCATCGTAAGGATTAGGATTACGCCTATACAAAACCTTTTGTGCACGGCGCAGATAAGGCTCTGCCTTGCCAAAGCGACCACGGCGCAAATACCATAATCCCATCTGATTTAGACAACGATAGTCATCAGAATCACGGCGCAGGGCTTCCTCATAATAATCGGTAGGACACCATGTTGCATGGCGATACTGTTCGAGATGCAGCCCAGTAAGGAAGAGTTGATCATTTGTTTTGGTTTCCTTTGGAGTCAGAGCAGCCTCAGCGGGGTCAGGTATTGCACGTATATCATCAGGCTCTGTATGCCAATATAGGTCGTTGGCACAGAATGACAATGTATTTAACGGTGCTCCTTTTACATCAATACTCTGCTCTATCAGCAACTTTTCCGGACTGAGTTCTGCCACACGGTCATAATAAATTGTGCCATCATCGTTTCTTAAAACAATATGTACACGCTGACAACTTGTAGCATATAACTTTATCCAGACGGTACCATCGTCATTCTTATCAATATTAAAAACAAGGTCCTTAGATGCGTTTTTCACGATACCTACCTCTTGATACGGCATGAAATACTGTGTAAAACGCTTTTCTTCATAAGGCATAAGCCACGTAAAGTCTGGCTGGTTCTCAGTAAACACACCCGCCATGAGCTCAATATATGGCCCATCAGCATCGGTAAGGTTACGATCCCAGGCAAGCCCAAAGTCTCCATTGCCCCACGTCCACTGCTTTTTACCAGGTGAAACATGGTGAGACGCCACATGAAGCATACCTCCATGCGAGTCATTCTCATATCCTCCCTCGAAGTTATACTTAGAGTTTACACCCATATAACTGGTCGGAACCTTGATGTTTTTGTAATTAGAAATGTCCACACCAGCAGAATAATCCATCTTATAATATGTGCCTGTGGCAATAGGAAAGGAACTGACAGCACGCTTACCATGGTCGAACACCGCATTAATGTCTTGTGGAAAGACACTTTGATAACAATCATTGACAGCCACAGCGGGGTTTGCCCACCACAGAAACGTTTGCGGTAGTGGCGTTCCATTATATAGATGACCTTGTATTTCTATATATGCCTTGCCAGGACGCAGTGTAAATCCCGCAGCACCCTTTTGGTGAAACATTCGCTCGTACTCGTTTACCCATACCGTAACACTACCATCATCGTTCTTCTCGATGAGCGAATCCACTGGCAAATAGGTTGAAGGACGGTGGTGTTGTGGCCAGTTAAACTCTATGCCTCCACTAATCCAAGGACCTGTAAGACCCACAAGAGCGGGTTTTATGACATGGTTATAATAAACAAAATGCCGCTGTTTGACCTTGTCATAAGCCATCTGTATGCGACCACCTAACTCTGGTAGTACCATCACCTTTATGTATTCATTCTCAAGATAGATTGCATGCCACGTGTAATCAACAGGGGTGTCGCTGATTTTTTCAACCACAGGGTATGGATAAACCACACCACTTGAGCCTTGATACACTCTCTTTTCAAGATACATCGGGTTTTTGTCAGGTGCTCCAACCTCATAAGTAGGAATTATAACATCCTCTTTCCAAGCTTTTACCATTACCATATAATCTTTTTATTACTTTGTTCTACTTCTCTTATATTACCTCTTTTATATAAATATCTTACTCCAAACTCTTACCTTTTGTTTCCTTAAGCCTTGTAGAAAACACTATGAAACCGACAGCACATACAGCGGAATATATCCAGAATGTGCCGTAACTGCCCAATGAATGGTTAAGGAACGGGAAGGTATAGGTAAGTGTTGAAGAACCGGCCCACAGTGCAAACGTACATATCGCGACCCCAAGCGAACGCACATTGTCAGGGAATATCTCTGAGATGAGTACCCAAGTGCATGGTCCAAGGGTCATAGCATAGCAGCCAATAGCAAGTACTACAAGGGCTATTACCCCTACTCCTGTTACGTGCATATAGTAACAGGCGCCGAGTAAAGTGTATATTATGCACAGACCTCCTGCTCCAAGCATCATGAGTGGCTTGCGACCTATCTTGTCAACGGTACGAATTGCGATAAGAGTAAACACTACATTCGCTATACCTGTTATGACAATATTAAACAATACGTCACCAATCTCATAACCAGCTTGCTGGAAAATCTCCTGAGCATAATTAAATATGACATTCGTTCCGCACCACTGCTGGAACACAGCGATAAAGATTCCAAGTAGTAATATAGAGGAATAGCCTGAGAGTGATGACATATTTCCCTGTGACTTGCCTTGCGTTGCATCACTGTTATCGCTCTTTCCCTCTCTTTTCTGTCTCAGATTAAGCCATCTCGGGCTCTCAGGAATAAAGAAACAGAATATAAGGAACATAACGGACGGTATCATTGGAACCCAGAACATCCAACGCCACGCCATCTGCCCGTTCCATGTTTCGGCTATAACCTCTTCTGTTATACCTGCTGGCACGGGCTGGGCTATCAACCAGTTTACTATCTGTGCGGCAAGTATTCCTATGACTATCATCATCTGGTTGAGCGAGACCATCCTTCCTCTTATGTCTGCTGGGGCTATCTCTGCTATGTACATTGGTGACAATCCTGACGCAAGTCCTATGCCCATACCTCCAAAGAAGCGCGCAATCAGGAACGTATTGAACGTGTTTACCGCTCCCGTTGCCAACGATGACAGCAAAAAAATTATGGAAGAAATGGCAAGTAACTTTTTACGCCCTATCCGGTCGGCAAGCCACCCCACCGTCATTGCTCCCACCATACAGCCAATGAGTGCTATGGTCATGGCGAGTCCTTGGTCGCTGGCTGAGCCACTGATACCGAAATAAGCCTCATAAAAGGGCTTTGCACCACCGATAACAACCCAGTCGTAGCCAAAGAGAAGACCGCCCAATGCACCTACGAAACAGATAAAATAGGTATAAACCTTTGATTTCATAATTGATTAGAATTAGTTAGAGTTATTAAGTTTTGATTTCTTTTACATGGTTTCTGGGTGCAAAGTTACTGTAAATACTGCTTATTAACAATAGAAAAAAAACAAAAAAAGATGGACAATATTACGATTATACAAAATAAAAACACTATCTTTGCATGTAACTACAACCGCATTAACGAATTATTGGTATGATAAAGATTAGCAACGGCTTCTCTGGCGAGCGTTCTATCTCCCTGCCTGATATAATTAAAAAGACGTGTTTGGACGATGGTTTACTTGCCAACCTTTATATAACGGACATTGGTTTTTACCCTCACGCCATGTACCATTACCGTAAGCGGCCGCATGGCATAGGGCAATATATATTGATATACTGTGTGAAGGGGAAGGGCTGGTACACCGTGTGTGGGAAACAATACGAGGTTCTTGAGAACCAATATTTCATCATTCCCAAGGGTGAGGCACACGAGTATGCTTCCAACAATCAAGCCCCTTGGACCATTTATTGGGTTCATTTTACTGGTCATAGCGCCCATTTCTTTATCAACGACAACCCTGCACCGAGGGATATAGAGCCTGGTACTACATCAAGAATCAGTGACCGAAATGCTGTGTTTGAAGAGATTTTTCTGGCACTCTGTGATAATTACAGTATAGAGAACCTTCGCTATGCTGCGTCTTTGCTATATGGCTTTTTGGCTTCTTTTCGTTATCTTGGGCATTTCCGCAAGTACAACTCACAACAGGTGCGCTTCAACACCTCCGATATTGTTAATATGGCGGTGAGATACATGAACGAAAATATAGAGAAGAAGCTCACACTTGATGCCCTTTGTAAGTATATTGGTTATTCTACTTCACAACTGTCACTGGTGTTTCGTAACCAAACTGGTCATTCTCCCCACAACTATTTCAATATGCTGAAGATACAACGGGCCTGCAAGTTGCTTGAGACCACAGATCTGAAGATAAAGCAAATATGTGCAAAAGTAGGTATTGACGACAGTTATTACTTCTCCCGACTGTTCACCAAGACTGTTGGCATATCGCCAAAGAAATATCGTGAGTCAACAGCTAACGCCAAGAGTGGATTGGTAGTTTAGTTCTTTACTACAGTACTCCCTTAGACATCCTCCTGATTGTAGGGCAGAGCAGGAAGAGTATCACGGCTGCTATGCCTGCCATGACGGCGAAGATAAGGAAGAAATCTGATAGCGTAGTTACCTCCATAAACCCTAACAGCCGGCTTGGTGTCTTACCCTCTGCTGGTAGGAGTGTGGCAAGTTGTCCTGCAAACACGTTGGAAGCGGCGTTACTCATGAACCAAACGCCCATAAGCAGCGATGCGAGGTGCGCTGGAGCGAGTTTTGTTACCATTGAAAGGCCTATCGGCGAGACGGCCAATTCGCCAATGGTATGTATGAAATATAGTATCACCAGCCACCACATTGATATTTTCGTGGCAGTGTCAACGCCGTAAGTGGCGTATGCAATGACAGCATATCCCATTGATAGCAGTAGCAGTCCTATCGCCTGTTTGACGGGCGAAGAAGGCTCAAGACGGTGTTTTGCCAATGTCTCCCACAGCGTTGCCATGAACGGTGCGCAAAGAACCACCACAATGGGGTTGATACTTTGAAACCACGTGGTGGGCATTTCCCAAGAGCCTATGGTACGGTCACACTGGTATTCGGCAAACAGTGTGAGCGAGGAGCCTGCCTGTTCAAAGGCACTCCAGAAGAAGATGACAAAGGCAGCGATGATGAATATCACGCCAATGCGGTATTTGTCAACCTTGGTGAGGCTACGGTCTGTGATGATAAACACGGGCAATACTATTGAGCAACAGTATATGGCGGCTGATATCCAACCATCAAAGTCGGTAGCTGATGAGGCAAAGACAAGGAAAAGCACAGCCATAAGCACCATGCAACCGATCATGCGCCAAGGGGAATTCCTTGTCTCTTTCTTCGGCAGGCGTATGTCCTTTGCTTCCAGTTGGAAGCCCTCTAACAGTTTCTCATCCTCTAACTCCTGCAAGATTTTTAGTTTTGTTACCTTGCTCTCAGAGGGCCTCAGACCAATATCAAGACCGTCTGGCGTCACGAGATACTTGTTTTTGAAAAGGGTAA
>CALYTD010000075.1 GCA_945486445.1 uncultured Prevotellaceae bacterium | reverse complement strand
GCCTGATGGGCATCCAGGGCAAGCGCAGCGTTGACTCACTGCACAAGGAACTGGGTCACATCATGTGGGAGCACGTTGGCATGGGCCGCACCAAGGAAGGCCTTGAGGAAGGTCTGAAGATGCTGAAGAAACTGCGCAAAGAGTTCAACGAGAACCTCTACGTGCCCGGCAGCAAGGAAGGTCTCAACGTGGAGCTTGACAAGGCCATCCACCTCCGTGACTTCATCGTCATGGGTGAGTTGATAGCCTACGACGCCCTGCACCGTGAGGAGTCATGCGGCGGACACTTCCGCGAGGAGCATCAGACCGAGGAAGGCGAGGCGAAGCGTGATGACAACAACTTCTTCTACGTAGGATGCTGGGAGTATCAGAACAACGACGAGACCGCGCCCGAACTCTCCAAGGAGCCTCTGGAGTATGAGATAATAAAGGTTCAGACACGTAATTATAAGAATTAACATTAGTTGTTTGGTTGTTTGGTTGTTTAGTCTTTTAGTTATTACACAGGAAGATGCAGTCTCACAAGGAACTGAAAGTCTGGCAATACGCAATAGACATGGCTGTAGAGATACAGAATGTCACCCGCAGTTATCCGAAAGAGGAAATCTTTGGTATGGTGTCGCAAATGCGTAGAGCGGCAACGTCAATATCAATGAACATAGCAGAAGGGTATGCTCGCGGCACAGACAAGGAGATACTACATTTTCTTTATATAGCGTCAGGCTCGGCATCAGAACTGGATACACAACTTATCCTAAGTTACCGTTTCGGTTTTATAGATGCAGAGACCAATTCAAGGCTCTCAGAGCAACTGACCATTATCCGCAAAATGCTTAATTCGCTGATAACATCAGTGAAGGCACGGATAACAAACGAAAAAGTCTATCAACAAAACAACAAAACAACAAAACAACAAAACAACTAAGAAAAATGGCAAAAAACATAACAGTAACAGTAAAGTTCTGGAAGCAGAATGGCCCGAAGGACAAGGGACATTTTGACGAGCAGTTAATGAAGAACGTGCCAGACGACACCTCATTCCTTGAGATGCTCGACATGATGAACGAACAACTCATCAGCCAGGGCAAAGAACCTTTCGTGTTCGACCACGACTGCCGCGAGGGCATCTGCGGCATGTGCTCACTCTACATCAACGGCACACCGCACGGAAAGACAGAGCGCGGCGCCACAACCTGCCAGCTCTATATGCGTAAGTTCAACGACGGTGACGTCATTACCGTAGAGCCATGGCGCTCAGCAGGCTTCCCCGTCATCAAGGACTGCATGGTTGACCGCTCCGCCTTCGACAAAATCATACAGGCAGGAGGCTACACCTCCATACGTACCGGACAGGCACAGGACGCCAACGCCATCCTCATACCAAAGGAGAATGCCGACGAGGCCATGGACTGCGCCACCTGCATAGGCTGCGGCGCCTGCGTGGCAGCCTGCAAGAACGGCTCCGCCATGCTCTTCGTCAGCTCCAAGGTGTCACAGCTCGCACTGCTGCCGCAGGGACGCCCCGAGGCCGCGAAGCGCGCGAAGGCAATGATAGCACGCATGGACGAACTCGGATTCGGCAACTGCACCAATACCCGCGCCTGCGAGGCAGTATGCCCTAAGAACGAGTCAATAGCCAACATCGCAAGACTGAACCGCGAGTTTATCAAGGCAAAACTCGCCGACTAATAACGCTCCGCTCCTCCGTACGCACTGCACAACAGGCGGTGTGGCGGGGGAGCAGACGCTTTCAAACACACAAAAAAAACACACACCAGCTGCGTAAGGCACGCCACCAGACGTGTAACACACACACACCAAACCACACACCAGACACCAACAATAATATAAAAGGTGTCAGCCCACGGTGCGAATTCTTTTTACCCACGGGAAGAAAAATGTCAGCCCATGGGAAGAAAAAGACCAGATTACGCAATAAACAGCATCAAAATACGCAATAAACAGCATCAAAATACGCAGTAAACAGCACCAGATTACAGCGTTAAAAGCAATGCGCTGATGCAGAGACAGTTACGTCATGCGTTGCAAGACCGTAACCCGTAGCCCCGACAGCGGGGAGAAGGAAGAAGAAGAGAGAGACAAGAGGCCGTCACCGCAGAGAGCCCCCACGGTGAGGCAGACAGCAGGGGGCAGGGGCCGCACGGCCTGACAACAAAAGAAAGACCAATGAAGCGCAGAATCTACATACTCCTGATGCTCTGCTGCCAGACCCTTCTGGCCGCCACGGCACGCACTGCCGTGCAGGAAGAGCCCTGTCAGCAGCCGCCCCACGAAGCGTCCCTGCTGGCATACGCAGGAGCCGACGTGCGGGGAGAAGCAGGCAGACACCTCTCTGTCTCCACCCTCTTAGCCTCCGCAGCACGCACGGGAGAACAAGGAGAGAAGTATGACGCTGCGCACCCACTGATATACGAGGACGCATGGGAGAAATGGCCTTACGCCTTCCTCGGCGAAGGCGGAGAACCCAAGGGCTTGAACGTAGATCTGGTGAAAGCCGTCATGCAACGCCTGCGCATACCTTACGAGATACGCCTGCGCAGCCAGCAGAAAGCCCACGAAGACCTCCGTACCGACAGCGCCGACCTCTCATTCGGCGTGGCAGCAGACTATAACGCCCCCTACGGACGCTTCGGCCACTTCACCGTCTGCCGCTACACCTACACCCTGCTCGTGCCACGAGCCGACTCCACAGGAATCCTCACCATGGCCGACCTGCATAAACGCCGTAACATAGTGATCAGCGAAGGCAGCAGACCGTGGCACTACCTGCGAGAAAAAGGCTTCCCCGAGAGCCAGTTCACCACGGTGACAGACATGGAGGAGGAGATACTCCATGAAGCCTCCGCGGGCAAGAGCGGTGCGCTGTGGAACAGCATGATGATGAAGTGGGTAATAAACAAATACCACCTCAGTGACCGTTACGTCGCCGTGCCCGTTGACATACCCTACGGCGAGTACCGCTTCATGTCAGGAGACACCGTCCTGCTGGCACGCATTGACAGCGTCTGCCACATCATGCAGCAGGAGGGCGAGATAGACAAACTACTTACCAAGTGGCTGTATCCAGAAGAAAAGCCCAACCATGACATCTACCTCACCATCATACTCACGCTCTTCGGCTGCCTGTTGCTGGCTCTGGTAGTGTCACAAGTCATGCGCCACTACCGCCGATACTATTCCCGCAACAGTCTGACGGACGTGCGCACACAGATGGAACTCATACTCCACTCCAACAAAATGAAGGTCTGGGTATATTTCCCGCAGACCAGACGCTACGCCTGGATGACCTCAGACGGAATAGTAAACGAGGACTACAGTTCCTTCGAGTTCTCACGATTCTATTACGAAAACGACTTCAATATCATCCATGCACACGTCATGGAGTTCCTGTCGCAGGACATAGAGCCCGTCACCGAGACGCTGCGCTGCTACTCACTAACCGAGCCCGACAAACTGATTGACGTGGAGGTGAAGATACGCGAGCTGCGCGACGAATACGGAAAGATATACCTCGTCTTCGGAATACAGCACGACATAACCGACAGCAAGGCCCGCCTGATGCACATGAAACAACTGCACCAGCGCTACCGCACCGCACTTTACATGATCCAGGGCACCATGTTCCGCTTTGACGGCGAGAAACGCCTCGTGGGAGTGAACGAAGTAGCACGCATAAGACTTGGCATTGACAATCCAGAAGAATTCATTGCCGAGGGTCACACACTGGACGAAGTGGATTTGCTGGCAGACATCGACATCGACAACTGCCCCGACGACCTGCGCTTCACCACAAAGATAACAAACAAGGACCTCTACTTCGTGCCCTTCGCACGAAGCAGATACGTACGTCCGCAGTCATACGCCATGACAGGATACATACGAGAAGAAGACAGGGGAAGAGACAACCAGACCATGTATCAAGAAGGCTATTACTACGTACACTTCGAGAAAAGCCGTGACAAAGAAGGCAAGGTGATAAGCTACATGGTCTTTGTACACAACCAGACAGACCACATACACAGACAACTAAGGCTGTCAGCACTGCGCCAGCGCATGGAGATGATGAAGGAAAGTCGCGACAACCTCCACACACTGCGTGACCACACCCTCGCCATCACCGACATCTGGATGATGCGATACCACCCCGACACCAAAGAACTGCTGATATACTCACGCGACACCAGCCGTCTGCCACGCCTCTCACAACTGAGCCTCATAGAACTGGCAGACAGCACAGACATAAAAAAAGCGTTCAGAGTATTCCGCAAACTCGACCGCCTGTACCGCGGAGAAATAGACGTTGACATCAAGACCCGCCTGCGTAACCAGCAGGGCGAGCAACGATTCTTCAACTTCCACCTGCACCCCTACTACGGAAAAGACGGGCGGGTGAAAGGCTATCTCGGCACCTGCCGTGACATCACAACACTGCACCACGCACGCCTGAACCTCGAAAAAGCCACCGCAAAAGCACACGAAGCAGAGATGTTACAAGGAGAATTCCTCAAAAACACCTCCTTCTCCATGCGCCAGCCGCTCATCAGCATCAGCCAGCACATACACCGTATGGAAAAAGCCATTTACGGAGAAACAGACAGAGACATCGTCAGCGACATCACGGCAGACATACAACGCCTCGTCACCCTGTCCGATGACACCATGCTCCTGTCACGCATAGAAGCCGGACTGCTCACACTGAGCAACACGCCGATGGACTTCTGCCAACTCTTCCGCAACACGGTAGAAGAGGTGATAGACCACTATCGCACCGCCACCGTGACCTACAACGTGCAGGACACATACGGAAAAATGATGGTAAACGGCGACAACGCCGTGCTGAAACGCATACTACACGAAGCCGTGGGACTGTCAGCACGATACACAAAAGTAGGCACGCTGTCAGTAAGATACATGTACCGCAAAGGCTTCCTCACCATACTCGTCGAGGACACAGGGCAGGGCATACCGCCAAGCATATACAACCGCATCTACGAACCGCACATAGGTGAGGCATACACACTGATAGACCACAAGCAAAACCTGTCAGGACTGGAGATACCTATATGCAAAGCACTCGTGGAAACAATGGGAGGAGTGATAGAAATAGAATCAGACCCCGGTCGCGGGACAAACATCTACATACAACTGCCGATAGAAAAACTGGAAGAAGAAGGCACCGCCGAGAACGAGACACTGCTGAAAAACAACATAGTATAACCCCACATCACCACACTGAAACGTCAGAACCACGAGGCTAACACAACCAACCAATGACAACAAGCATCACCAGAGGCAACATAACCACACTGCTACTCATCACCATACTCATGGCGATGAGCACGCTCTGTCATGCCCAGACGGTGAACACCACGGCACGCAGAGACTCTGACCCCAACGTCAAGGTGATGGAATACACACAAATACAACGTGACAGCATATACCGCCACGCCGCCCCGCACGGCATAAGATACACCAAGAAACACCCCTTCATAGTGGTGGCAGACTGGACCTTCCCACCCTTCTCATACGTCAACGACAGCGGAGAACCAGCCGGTATGCTCATAGAAATACTCCATGAGCTCTTCTCACACTTCCACATAGCCCACGAAATACGCATGATGGACCGTGCCGAAGCACACCGGCAAATAGCCGCAGGCACCGCAAACCTGATGATAGATGTGGACAACCTGCCGCCAATGGCAGGCGTCAGCGTGGGAAAGGCGGTGGTGGCAGGGTACAAAGTATCAGTACTTCGCAGCAAGGAAACAGCCATGATGCGAAGCATTATGCTGCTCGAAAAAACAGACACCGTGGCAGTTGACAAAGGCAGTTACACCTATTATTACATAAGAGACTGCTTCGAGGACGACATACCGTTCTCCCTTCTCAGCGTGGATCACGGCAAAGTAATGAACGACCTCTTGTCAGGCAAGGTGAAATACTTTATCTGGGAAGAAGTGGCCCTGCGCCGGTTAGTAAAGAAATACGGCGTGGCAAGCAAGGTAGAGATAGAGCGTATTGACGTGCCAGAGGGCAACTTCCGCTTCTTCTGCACCGATTCCATCATACTGCACGAACTCGACCGCACGCTGCAACACATGCAGGAAGCAGGGCAGACGAAGGCAATCATGGAGCGATGGACAGCAGACAACATGGAGAAAGGAGACAACGACAGCCTGCAAATAACCGTCTTTGCCGTGCTGACAATACTCTTCACCATAGCCATCATAGCCCTGATACGCACCGCTATGTCAGGAAAACTAAGGTCAGAGTTCCGCA
>CALYTD010000074.1 GCA_945486445.1 uncultured Prevotellaceae bacterium | reverse complement strand
CGCATATTGAAACATTTTCAAAATCATATCATTCATTTGATTAGACTTATCCACAATAAGATGAACTGTTATTGTAACCATGCTATTCCATAGTCGCAATCATAATTATCCGAAAGGTTAAAATTGTCTCTATGATTGATTATCTTGGCTTTAACCAATCGTTCTAGATAGTCGTTTCGAATTGACAATGTATCAATTTCCTCTCTGCGTGCCTTACCCATGGCGAGAAATGTCTTTTCTGTCTCTAATCCAAGGTATCTACGTCCAAGTAGATTGGCTGCTATTCCTGTTGTGGCACTACCGCTGAAAGGGTCAAGTACCCATGCTCCTGGTTCTGTTGATGCTTGTATTATTCGTGCCAGTAGGCCAAGGGGCTTCTGTGTTGGATGTTTGCCGCATGATTTTTCCCACGGTAGTACGGCGGGCAGTCGCCATATATCGGTCATTTGCTTGTTGTCGTTTAGTGCCTTCATCAGTTCGTAGTTGAAGTAATGAGGTGTCTTCTTTGATTTTCTTGCCCAGATGATGTATTCCGTAGAGAATGTAAAGTAGCGGCAAGATATGTTTGGAGGAGGATTAGTCTTTGCCCATGTTATAATATTCAGTACCTTAAAACCGAGTTTTATTAGTTGCTGCTGTACACTGAAGATATTGTGTTGTGTTCCAGAAACCCAGATGGTAGCATTTTCCTTCATGTGGTCACGGACTGCGGTAATCCATCGCAAATTGAAGGTGTCCAACTCTTTTGTGGTTTTAGGTTTGTCCCATTCCCCTTTGTTTACACATACTATTTTCCCACCCTGGTAACTGATACCTCCCCCAGACAGAAAGTAGGGTGGGTCGGCAAATACCATGTCAAAGCCAAATTTGAATTGAGATAGGGTTTCAACGCAATCACCTTGTATCAAGGTGAAGTCGTTGTTGGGGGATTTATAGTATGAGGGAATCATTCCAAGGATTTTGTTGTTTTGCTAACAGAGATGAGTTACTGCATGTTGTGATTATTTTATGGCGTTAATGAAATCAACAATGTTTGTAAGGTTGTATATGTGTGGAATGACAGAATAAGCCTCTTGTAACTTGTTTTTCGCTGTCTTCCAGCCAATGCCGTCTGTAATCCATACAAATTCAAAACCTGTTACAGAGTTGATTTTGGGAGCAATATCAGAGTATGAACGTGCTACTTCATTAAGTTTACTGCCACCTCCGCTATAAAAATTAACCTCTATCAGGTAGGTTTTGCTAATAGTTTCTATGACAAAATCAAAGCGTTTTTCGTCATCGCCGAGCACTTGTGATATCTCGTTCCATTCGCTCGCATATACCTCTTCCCGATATTTGATACCATTTTTATCTAAGATTTGAGCCACTATCTCTTCCATAATGTGACCACTTCTGTTTTTGCGGGCGTTTGTATCAAGACCTGTTTCTATTCCAAAGACATAGTCAACCAAATCTTTTATCTTCCTTGACTTGAATATATCTGCTAATCCTGTAGTTTCCAAATACTCCATAATGCCATCTATAGAACTGAAGAAAGTGTCTAATATAACACATTGGCCAAGATTATTTATTACTTTCTTCTTTCCATTGCTGCGTATTGCTATGAGGATATCCATGACATTAAATGCGGATGGATCTCGCTTCCAGATGGCTTCTACGCTTCTCCGCAGATCGCTTGTGCCAATCATACTGTTAAGCATACAGAGACTCAATTTAATATCTTCGACATTTTGTGTAATCTTGTTGAAATCACAGAAGAAATCTAACGTCTGATTGGTCTCTTGTAGTTGAGACATGAATTTGTTGAAATTTTTGTTCATAGTGCTCGTATTTCTTATGCCATATTCAATTGTAATGCGGGTTTAGTGCATGGGGTGTCAAAGATGAATTGGTCCGTGTATGTATTTGCTTTTGTGTTCTTGTAGTTATGGATAAGTATTTCTGTAAGTTTTCCCCGTTTGTTAGGATTAGAGTTAATGCTACGTGATGACCAAACTCGTTCAATAGGATATGCTTTGTATAAAATGTCAAAGAAACCGTCCTCTTCATTCTTGCCCCTACAATCTGAATTGCTTAACATGAAGTGGAAGCCTGCGTTGTTTATGCGGTCGCAATACTCTTTCAAACGGACCTGTGCTTCATCGTTAAACGCTTCCTTGGTGTAATCGTTGAAACTGGATGTGTTGCTAAGTGGACGATAGGGGGGGTCAAGATAAAATAGTGTGTAGTTCTGGGCATAACTGAATGTGGTTTCAAAGTCGCCTGTAAGAATCTCAACACGTTGCAGTATCTCGCTATCCTTTCTAATGGTTATAGGGTCGCATATTTTAGGATTTGCGTATTTGCCAAATGGAACGTTGAATTCTCCTTTTTTGTTTACACGATATAGGCCGTTGAAGCATGTTCGGTTTAGGAAAAAGAACATTGTAGTGTTCTTTATTGGGTCAGGGACATTTTTGTTATATTGGTTGCGGATGGTTATGAAGAAGTCTTTACGTGCATCTTCTGTTCGTAAGGCGTAATAGGTGTCCTGTATATCTTGAAGGGACTTTATCAGTTCTTCTGGCATATCCCTAACAGTGCGGTAGCATGTAGTCAGGCTTGCGTTTAGGTCGTTAATTATTGCGTGCTGTATGTTGGGATATTGTTGTAGCATATAGAAGAGCATTGCTCCTCCGCCAACGAATGGTTCTATGTATGTGACATCTTTCCAATTACCAAAGTTGGCTGGTAGTTGTGCGTCAAGTTGTTCTATGAGTTGAGCCTTACCACCCACCCATTTGATAAAGGGTTTTGCTTTTGCCATGATAACTATGGTCTATTGTATGTTTGTTTATGTACTGTCTTGCAGAAATGTGTAACCATCAATAAGGATAAGGTTATGGCAACTAACCTTATGGACACGTGTTTATGTGTCCCCTCCGCCCTTACTTCTTGCGTCTGTTGGCTCTCTGCTCGCGGTATTTCGCCTTCTGCATGGCCGAGCCTGAGCCGTGCGCACCAGTGATGTACTTCTTTTTCTTGGCCTTGGTCTTCACCTTGCCGTCCTCTTTCGGCTTCTCTCCTCCGCGTCCGAAGTTGATGCCGTTCTGTAATATCAGGTCAAAATCGTCCATAAATCAGTGTGGTTTGTAATGTGTTGGAAAACAAATTGTTGCAACAGGCGTTGTAAAAGGGGCTGATTATATTGTAAAAGACACCTGATTACCATGTAAAAGAGCCCTCTTTACATGGTAATTGGGTGCCTTTTGCAAAGCAAGCCGGTATTAGTCCCGCCTTGTTGCCGTTATCAATGGTGGAAGAGGCGTACGCCGGTGAACGCCATTGCGATGCCGTACTTGTCGCAGGTCTCTATCACATTGTCGTCGCGTACGGAGCCTCCGGCCTGTGCTATGTACTCCACGCCGCTCTTGTGGGCGCGCTCGATGTTGTCGCCGAACGGGAAGAAAGCGTCCGAACCCAGTGCCACCTTCGTGTTTTGTGCTATCCATGCCTTCTTCTCCTCGCGTGTCAGAGGCTCCGGTTTCACTGTAAAGAAGTTCTGCCATACGCCCTCTGCCAGCACGTCCTCATAGTCGTCAGAGATATAGACGTCAATGGTGTTGTCGCGGTCGGCGCGGCGTATGCCCTCCTTGAACGGCAGTTCCATCACCTTCGGGCACTGGCGCAGCCACCAGATGTCGGCTTTGTTGCCTGCCAGGCGTGTGCAGTGTATGCGGCTCTGCTGCCCGGCTCCTATGCCGATGGCCTGTCCGTCCTTCACGTAGCATACGGAGTTGGACTGCGTGTATTTCAGTGTTATCAGCGCAATCATAAGGTCGCGCTTGGCATCGGCCGTGAACTCCTTTGCCTTCGTGGGTATGTTCTCGAACAGTGCGGGGTCGTTCAGCTTTATCTCGTTGCGTCCCTGCTCGAAGGTCACGCCGTAGCACTGCTTTGTCTCGATAGGTTCCGGCACATAGTCGGGGTTTATCTTTATCACGTTGTATGTGCCCTTGCGCTTGTCTTTCAGTATGGCGAGGGCCTCGTCGGTGTAGTCCGGCGCTATCACTCCGTCGCTCACCTCGCGCTTTATCAGCGTGGCAGTGGCGGCGTCGCAGGTGTCAGAGAGGGCGATGAAATCGCCGTAACTTGACATACGGTCTGCGCCGCGGGCACGGGCGTAGGCGCAGGCTATGGGTGAGAGCGGCATTTTCACGTCGTCAACGAAGTAAATCTTCTTCAATGTGTCTGAAAGCGGCAGTCCGACGGCGGCTCCTGCCGGGCTCACGTGCTTGAAACTTGCGGCCGAGGGCAGGCCGGTAGCCTCTTTAAGTTCCTTTACCAACTGCCAGGAGTTGAGTGCGTCCAGGAAGTTTATGTAGCCCGGACGGCCGTTGATAACCTCTACCGGCAGTTCGCCTTCTTTCATGTAGATGCGTGATGGCTTCTGGTTGGGATTGCAGCCATACTTCAATGCAAGTTCTTTCATTTGTCGTAAATTATGTTGTTATTTTGTCTTTCTCTTAGTGTCACAGGCTGTTGACTGTGATTTTGCTGCAAAGTTATACATTTTTTTTGAAAGTACCAAGAAATCGTTTGGCTGTTTCGGAAATATTACTTATCTTTGCAAGTGTTTTCATGTCAATGTAATTTGAGCAGGCGCGGGGCATTTGCCGTAGGTAAGAGAGCCCTCCTGTGCCGTTCATCCTAAACCGTTTTAATCCTATGAGAGCCCTGTTACCACTGCTTTTCTTTATCGTCGTTTACCTTGTCGCCTCCATTGTGGCGGGCGACTTCTATAAAGTACCCATCACGGTGGCTTTCATGCTCACCGCCATAGTGGCTGTCGCTACCTCCCGCGGCAGGCTGAAGAAACGCCTGCAACGCTTCACCCGCGGTGCGGCAGAGCCCAACCTGCTGCTTATGATATGGATATTCATCCTTGCGGGAGCCTTTGCCAACTCGGCCAAGGAGATGGGCAGCATCAGCGACATGGTGACCCTCACGCTCAGTGTAGTGCCGTCCGACGCGCTGCTGGCGGGCATCTTCCTCGCTTCCGCGCTCATATCGCTGAGCATAGGCACCAGTGTGGGCACCATAGTAGCCCTTACTCCCATTGCCATTGGCATGGCAGAGGCTATGGAAGTGTCAACAGCCATGCTGACAGCCATTGTCGTTGGCGGCTCATTCTTTGGCGACAACCTCTCCTTTATATCCGATACCACCGTGGTAGCAACGCAGTCGCAGGGTGTGAAGATGAGCGACAAGTTCCGCACCAACATACGCATTGCCCTGCCGGCAGCCCTGCTTATGGTAGTTGTTTACGCCATTTTGGGCCACAGTCTGACGGTGCCCGGTGACCTGCCTGACGTCAACTTCCTTAAAGTTATGCCATATATAGTGGTGCTGGTAGCGGCTGCCTGCGGTGTCAACGTGCTGCTGGTGCTCTGCCTCGGCATACTGCTCACGGGAGGAGTGGGCATGGTTTGCGGCGACTACGACATCTATTCCTGGTTCGCTGCCATGGGAAACGGCGTGTCGGGCATGGGTGAATTGATTATCATAACCATGCTTGCCGGCGGAGTGTTGGAGATAGTCCGCTCCAACGGAGGCATACGCTACATCATGCGGAAGATACTCTCGCACGTCAATTCGCAGCGTAGCGCGGAGTTGAGCATTGCCGCCCTCGTCAGCCTTGTTGACCTCTGCACCGCCAACAACACCGTGGCAATCATCACGGTGGCAGGCATTGCCAAGGACATCTCGCAGCGGTTCTCCCTCGATCCCAAGCGGGTGGCGAGCATACTCGACACTTTCTCCTGCACCATGCAGGGCTTGATACCCTACGGAGCGCAGTTGCTCATGGCGGCGGGGCTGGCAAAGTGCAACCCCGTTGACCTCATGCCATACCTGTATTACCCCGTCACGCTGGGCATGTTTGCGCTTATAACTATATTAATAAGGAGAAACCAGTCACAGAAAGTGACACTCGGACAATAGAAACAAAAAACATAATACTATGACAACAAGTACAGATAATAACGAACACAAGCGTCCTGACGTGCTTGACTGCGATGTAGTGCGCTTTCAAAATGCCAAAGACAAGTGGGTAGCGTTTGTCGGTCTGCTTGACGGAAGGCCCTACGAGATATTCACCGGGCTGCAAGATGATGAGGAGGGAATAATGCTTCCCAAGGCGGTCAATAGCGGAAAGATAATCAAGACGGTGCTGCCCGACGGCACAAAGCGTTACGATTTCCAGTTCGAGAACCGCCGTGGCTACAAGACAACGGTGGAAGGACTGTCGGAAAAGTTCAACCCTATCTACTGGAA
>CALYTD010000073.1 GCA_945486445.1 uncultured Prevotellaceae bacterium | reverse complement strand
GTCAGGGTCGTTGGTAATCATAAGTATGCGCGGACGGCGTTTCACTTTCTTCATCTCCTTTGCCTTTGCGGTCACTTTCAGCCTGGTGGTCTCACCTGGCAGCAGTGTGGATTTGCCCAACAGCACTTCCATACCCGGTGTGAACATCTGCATCTTGGATATTTCAAGGGGGGAGTTGCCGTCGTTGCGTATCTCTATCTCGCCCTTCACCTTCGACTTCTTTGCCAGTGCCGTCATGTCAAGTTCCTCTGCCGACAGCGTCAGCCGCGGCGCATTGAGGCGTGAGGGGTCGTCTTTGGCAACGGCAGGGGGCAGCAGTACGGCGGAAACGGAGATTTCCTTATCCTGCGACACCTTGTCGGCGGGGTTCTTGCCAAGGTAGAAGGAGGTCTGCGTGAGCCCGTAGTCGCGCAGGTCGCGGGACTTAAGCGTGACGCGCATCACGCCCTTCTGCTTAGGACCTATGACCTCTGGCTGCGTCACCACACTGAGATAGGGCGGCAGTCGCAACGCTGTGGGCTGAACGTTCTGCCCTGTGGGGTTCATGATGTTTATGTCCTGCACCAGCCGCTGACCCTTGTTGACATCGTCAAACTCTATGTTATCCACGTCAGCAAGCAGCACTCCCAACTTGCAGGGGTAGTCGCCGGAGTAGTTTATGAGCTTGGTCACCACCTGGCCCTTTATATTTATCTCGGCAGGTGTGGCAGAGGAGGAGTCTGTTATGCGCACGTTCCTCGTGAAATATCCCAACTGCTTGCAGTCAAAGACTATCTTCACCTTTGTCGTTGTGCCCGGCATTATCCCGCCTTTGTCATACTCCGCCACCGCGCATCCGCACCCGGTGTCGATGTCCTTGATGCTTACCGTCTGGGCGGTGTTGTTCCTTAGTTCCACGGTTATGGCGGTGCTCTTGCGGAAAAGCAACTGTCCGCAGTCCACATCAGTGAACAACGGTGTGAGACTTTGCGCCGAGGCGGCGGAGAACATGCTCCCAAGGAGAGCGGAGATTATCAGTTTTCTGTTCATTACCTGTTATGTTTTATCTTCATTTCTTTATCTTTATGTCATACGATGGTGCCACACCCCTGAACTCATTGGCGTATGCGCACTCTGCCGTCACAGTGCCTGAGCGGTAGTCGCCCGCCCTGTCGGCGTGGTATTCCGTCTGTATCACGTGCGTGCCTTTCGCCATCCGGCAGAAGTGGAAGGCTGTCTCCGTGTCCTTAACCTCCTGATAACAACCGCCATGGTAGCCTGACAAGGCTGCGACTGGCTCCAGGCAGGCGGGGTGTTTGTCTGTCACGGAAACGAAATCATAGTCTCTGTCTGCCGTGACCGTGATGCGGACGGTGACCTTGTCGCCCACCCTTACATTGTCAGCTGTGGCATTCACGCCGTTTACCAGCACCTCTCGCTGCACGGAAAGGCCCGTGGCGGTGGCTTTCACGGCACTCGCCTTCTGGCGGAAGGTGACGTATGCGGCAGCCCATGACTCGCAGTCGCTCTGCTTGCGCAGTGTGACGGTGGCGGACTTAGGCGTCACCTCCTTGTCGGCAAGCGTCTGTCTGCCCTTTTCTTTGGTCAGTATTGACACGTCACCACCAAGGAACGCGTGCACGGCATTCACCGTATTGTATGGGTTTCCCCACTCCTGCGTACGCTTGCTGTTAAGCAGCCACCGCCTCATCCCGGCTATGGTCTGGCGGTCTTGGGGCGTTATCTCACGCAAAGCCTCTATTGCCAGCGTCTGGGTTGGTATGCGGTAGTCGCACCAGGAGTATGGGGCACGGTAGGAATCGAAGTATCTTCCCACGTCCTTCCTATATACCGTGTGCTGTTTTATGGCCTCGGCAAAGGTGCGTGCGGCACTCTTACGGCCGTTGTTGTGGAGCACAATAGCCGCCACTGCCTTTGTCATCATGTCAGACTTCCGCGTCTCTTCCACCACGTGAGACAGCAGATAGCCGGCTGACGCGCCGCCATTCCTGCCTTCAAGGGTAAGGGAATAGAGCCAGTCGAGGTGCGTCTGCGTGATGGTTACGCCGTGTTTCTTCTCCTGTTGCCTCATTCTCCTGACGTCCTTGTCCATCTCTTGCTGCATGAAGCGGAAGGCATTGTCGAGCAACTGCCGCGTGTCCGCCTGCCGACCGCACAGTCTGTTCAGCCTGGCGAGGGTCTTAACGACCGCCGATGTCATATAGACACTGCCCTCCATGCCTTGCCACCACGAGAAAGAACCGTCGCTGTTCTGTAACTGTCGCAATGCGTTGAGGATGCTGTCAGACTTGTTTTCCATCCATTTAAGGCTTGCCGCCACCCTGTTTGCATACAAAGCGGTGACCAAAGAGATGGCATTCCGGCTCTTGGGGGATGCCATTTCCGGCAAGGTCTCCATCATAAGCCACGCCGGATTATCCACATATTCCATGCGCAGGTGTGCCTTCCGCACCGTATCCGGCATCATATCGGAGAACGACAGCACCGTATCCAACGGCTCAGTGAACGTATATGCCACCGTGGAAGTAATCAACTCCTCGTCTGACAGCACCGTGAGGCTGCGCTGCTCACCGTCGGTATGCCCTGCACCTTGTGCCGTAAAGCGGAAGATATATGCCCCTTCCTGCATCTTGTCAGCGGCAAGGGGGAATGTCACCACGCCCGTCTCGCCATTCTTTACGGTCACTTTCTGCGTGGAAACAACTATCTTCTTCTCTGTCTCCGCATCGAGAACGGTCAGTGTTACCTTTACGTTCTGCGCCTTGTCAGCAAGGTTTGCCACCGTGGCGGCAACCACAGCATTGTCTCCGCAGCGCAGGAAACGGGGCATATTGGGCTGCACCATCAGTTTCTTCTGCGCCACAGCGTCCGCCACAAGGGTAGCGTTACGCATGACATCATCATGTGCCAACGCCATGAAACACCACGTTGTGACGCTCTCCGGCAACGTGAACGCCATGGTGGCAACGCCCTTTTCGTCCGTCAACACAGCCGGAAGGAAGAACGCTGTCTCCGCAAAATCACTGCGAAGGGGTATTATTTCCTCCCCAATCTCATCCTGCGGACCGTCCTCTTTGGCTCTTAACACCTCGTCTTCCGCATCGTTTCCTGCCACGTCAAGCGCCCCAACAGCCGCCTTTTGGGCTCCCATCGCCACTTCACGGAGTACTTCTTTCTTTGCCATGGACATGCTGCCAAGCCGCATTGCCTTGCCACCGCGGGTGGGAAAAGATACCCGTTCCACACAATCATAGACCCCATAATTACGCAAAAGCCTCTGCACTCCATTGACAAAAGTGGTAAGCTCCAATCCTTTTATGTCAAGATCTTTTACATAGGAGTACATATATCCTCTGACATAGCCTGCATTCGGAGCTGTCCAACGTGTGTAAGGAAGGCTCAATGAGCGGCTGTCCGCAAACTCCCAAGTGTGCTCTGACAACTGATCCAGCGACTTATCATAGAGCACAGCCATCATCCTTGCCTTGGCGGGAGTGCCGTCCTGATTGGTGATGCGCACCGCCCACCGTTCTTTCTGGCCCGGAACGAGGCGGTCACGGAATGTCTCCCACTCCATGTTCAGTTTCTTTTCTGGCAATGGACGATACAAGGCGATGTTGCGAGAGTATAGCGTTCCGTCTTTAACCCACGCCAAAGCGATGGTCAGTCCGTCGCCATACTCTTCCTTATAAGACAGCGTTTGCGTGATATTCTCGTTGCTGATGCGCTTTGAACCACATTTGATTATCCTGTCATCGGCATACACTGTATAGAAGACATGCACGTCCTCGTCTGACGAACCTATCTGAATCCACACCTCACCGCCGTCTTCCGGGAACGCCTTTGCGGACTGATAGCACCACTGACGGGTGTATTTCATCGGGCGGACATCACTCTTTCTGAATGCCACAAAGGTGTTCTTAACCGTGTCTTCGCCGCATATAGCCATGAGAGTATGCTCTCCTGACGGTATGTTTTGCCCCAAGGTGTAAGGTTTGTTTGCCTCTGCCACGGGCTGTTCCACGCCGTCCAACAGCATCCTTACGCTGCCTTCTATCTTCGTTCCTACCGCATTACGGCGCGATACGGTCACCGTTATTGCGGAATCGGCAAGTATCTCATCCGGCATCACGCACGAAAGGTACGCCTCCCTGTTGCTGAGCGGCAGTGACATGGTGGCAATATGCGTCTCGCCGGCATTGTCTGTAACGCTCGCTGTGGCATCAATACGGTAAAAACGGGGCATTATCCAGTCGCCGTTCTCTGGCATTATCATCGGCATCTTGATGCAGAACGTGCCGTCGGCGGCTGTCACCACCGTGTCGTTCAGCAACTGTCCTGCCACGTCTTCATAGCTGTGCCACCACCATTGCAGGTTTCTCCGCACCGTGTAAGCCACCTTTGCATTAGCCACAGGCATGCCGCTGTATGTGCGGGCAGTGCCTTTTACCGTCACGGTGTCGCCGTTATGGTACGCCACATCGGGCTTCTCCAAGGTCACCTCAAACGTCGGTCGCTTGTATTCCTCAACCCTTATGCGCTCTGTGCCGTACTTGGTAACTATGCTCCACGCTCCGTTACGTCCTCCGGAAGGCAGTTGGAACTCTGCCGAGGCAGCACCAAAGGCATCGGTAACCACACGTTTTTTCTCCACTTCCTTATACAGAGCGTCACACAATGTCACCTCAACAGTATCTCCACTGACGGCGTTCACCTCCTTGCCTTGGCTCACGGCGTAATGCGTCAAAGCCACTTTCACCGTCTGACCGGGGCGGTATATGGCTCTGTCTGTGTATATATTACAGCATTTCCGCACCTCTTCCGCCTTGTTATATGCATAATAACCATACACATACTGCGGCCTCATGGCAGTGTCATCACCATGCGTTGCATACATACGGTTATACCATTTATTCATCGAAAGGATTGTTCCTCCGGTGCTGTCTGTTCTCACCACCTTCTCCGTCAGGTTCTTTCTGTTTGACAACAGGTGGATAGTTGCCCCGGGAACGGGGTGTCCCGTTATGGCGTTCACCACCGCAACGTATGCGCTGTCATTCTTCATCGGGAGACAAACAGGCATCAGGTCCGACACATACAGTGTGTTTTTCTCTGCCTTTACCTTGCCTTCCGTGTCGGTAACGGTAATCTCCCACGTGCCGAGAGGCAACCGTCCAAGGTGCCCGGAATCCTCCACCTCCTCGTGTTCATTGTTCAACGGTATCGCTTTCTCGTATTCACGCAGCAGGTCGTAGCCCGTCTTTGCACTCTTGTTAACGCGTCGCAGGGTGACTTTCACACCCTTAACGTTGCGGACATTGCTCAGATACAGCATCACGTCCCTGTCCGTTGTCACCGTCTGCCGGTTCACTTTGAAACTTATCTGCGGGTTGGTAAGTCTGTTACGGGTGTTCCTCAACTCGTTATTCTCTTTCCAATCCGGCCACCGGCGCAATGCCTCGTCTATCCATTCTATTTGCTTTCCCGCATCCATGTCGTGCATCTTGCGCAGTCTCCGCACTGCCAACGCGCCGCATTCGGGCAAATCCTGATAGATGTTCATCAACGAATCCAACTGCTGCAACGTCCCCTTACGCTCCATCCACAGTGCGGCGGCGATGCAGGCAGCCCTTCTTTCGCCCGTGGAAGCATAGTGATTATACAGCGCACGCTGCTGACCGGTGTGCAAGGCTATGAGACTTAAGATGTTATCTGCAAAATACCGGCTGTCAATCCCCTGCCTGATGAGGGGCTTGTAGGCCGTTGTCCCGTTCTTTTTAAGATATACCGGCGCATCCTTTGACGCGAGCAGCGAGTCAATCCGCGGCGCACCTTGTTCTTCATGCAGCGTGGTCTGGCAGATGGTAGCCAGCACCCCGTTGGTATTCCTCCACTCTTTCTGCCGTGCCAACAGCCTGTCTTTCGCCGCCTTAGCCGAGTCCGGCGATATATCCCCCTGCTTGTTATACTCCTCTATCATGGCATACAGCAGGTCACCGTAACTCTTTTGTTGCCCGGCCTTGGCCTGAATGCGGTGCAATATGGCTATGGCGGTCTTGGGAAGGTCTTTCTTTTCGGCGGCGGAATAATCATTCCACAACTTCTTTATCGTCACATTGGTTCCGCAGGCCGTCCCGCTTGTCGCTATCATAAGCCCCATAACCACTCCTTTTGCCACCTTGGCGGCAAAGGGAGTGGTCACACATAGCGCTTCCGTTATTCTTGAAAACAGGTCTGTCACTTTCTTCATCTTCTCACATTACTCGTTTATGAAAACGCCTGTTGCAAGGCACTGAAAATCAGGGCCTGCCACACGCCACAGCAAAAGGGTGCTCATTACGCTGCAATCAGGTGCTGATTACCATGTAAAAGAGGCCTGATTATACTGTAAGCAGCACCTTTCGG